>JANLQY010000105.1:0-57733 GCA_031368105.1 Chitinophagaceae bacterium | reverse complement strand
GCAGAATTTTAAATTACTTGAAGCCTTCATCTCCCGTGTCCAACAAACCAAACGAAAAGGACTACTTAGGTATTGATGCTAACTCATAAATATGCGAAAGTCCATTTTTTCAAAAAATAATTTTCGTTGTATGAGATTGTTTTATAAACCTATACAAAAAAAACAATACAAAAAAACGGAACTGCCCCGGAAATTTGATAAACTATCCTTTACATTATTGATTAGCCGCCTCATCATGCAAATAATCTTTCCGCTTCAATTCAAAATTGCGGCCAAGGTACAAGCGCCTTACCTGCTCATCATTTGCCAGTTCTTCGGCAGTGCCGTGTTTAAATATCTTTCCGTCAATGAGCAGGTAGGCCCGGTCGCAGATGGAGAGGGTTTCGTTTACATTGTGGTCGGTAATTAATATGCCGATGTTGCGGTATTTTAGTTTGGCTACAATGGCCTGTATATCTTCCACGGCAATGGGATCCACGCCGGCAAAGGGTTCATCTAATAAAAAAAATTTGGGGTCAACGGCCAGCGCCCTGGCAATTTCTGTTCTTCTTCTTTCGCCGCCGCTTAAAGTGTCGCCGTTATTTTTTCTTACTTTTTGCAACCGAAATTCATCCAGCAGCAATTCCAGTTTTTATTTCTGTTGCTGTTTGCTCAGCTTGGTCATTTCCAGTATGGCAGAGATATTATCCTCCACACTCAGTTTGCGAAATACGCTGGCTTCCTGCGGCAGGTAGCCAATGCCCATCTGCGCCCTTTTGTACATTGGCAGCTGGGTAATATTGATGTCATTTAAAAAAACATCC
Organism: Chitinophagaceae bacterium; assembly: GCA_031368105.1. Lineage (GTDB taxonomy): Bacteria > Bacteroidota > Bacteroidia > Chitinophagales > Chitinophagaceae > Ferruginibacter. The sequence goes on along the minus strand of JANLQY010000105.1, from coordinate 56,930 downwards.
CCCGAATCGGGCTTTACCAATCCTACTACCTGGTAAAAAGAAGTCGTTTTGCCGGCACCATTTGGCCCCAGCAAACCAACGATCTCTCCCTGCTTTACATTGAAAGAAACATTGTTTACCACCGTGCGGCTGCCGTAGGCTTTTACTAAGTTGTTTGTCTGTATCGTTAAATCCAATTGCTGAACGTTTGCAACAAAAATACAGCAAAGCAGTAAAAGGTTTACAGATCATTTATGTTTAACAGCAGTTTGTGCTTTATGCTTTGTTAAGTAAGTTTGCACATATTTTTAAAAATCATGAAAGTAACAGAACACATTGAACAGGCAAAAGACACCCTTGTTTCCTTTGAAATTTTACCTCCGTTAAAAGGTAAAACCATTACAACTATTTACAATCACCTGGATCCTTTGATGGAGTTCAAGCCCTCGTTTATCAATGTTACTTACCACCGCATCGAAACCATGTTTAAGAGGAAAGCGGATGGCACATTTGAAAAAGTAGAAGTAAGAAAAAGGCCCGGCACAGTGGCTATTTGTGCCGCTATAAAAAACCATTACAATGTTGACACCGTGCCGCATTTGATTTGCGGCGGCTTTTCCAAAAGGGATACCGAAGATGCCTTGATTGACCTTAATTTTTTGGGGATTGACAATGTACTTGTGCTGAGGGGAGATGCTGCAAAAAATGAAGCCAACTTTGAACCGGAGCTTAACGGCAATGCTTACGCAGTGGATTTATTAAGGCAGGTGGTAAATTTAAAAAACGGTATTTACCAGGAAGAAGATATTAAAAATGGCGGCAAAGCAGATTTCTGCATTGGTACCGCCGGCTACCCCGAAAAACATTTTGAAGCCCCCAATTTAGAAACAGACATGCAATACCTGAAAGCAAAAGTGGAGGCAGGGGCAGATTATATTATGACTCAAATGTTTTTCAACAACCAGAAATTTTTTGATTTTGTAAAAGCCTGCAGGGCCATCGGTATTGATGTGCCGATCATTCCCGGGCTGAAGCCGCTGACCAATAAAAAACAACTCAGCATTTTACCAAAAGTTTTTCATGTGGACATTCCTGCTGACCTGTCTGATGCAGTTACAAAAGCAAAGACAGATGAAGAGGTAGAGCAGATTGGTACCGAATGGCTGATTCAGCAATCGAAAGAATTGAAAGCTTTTGGTGTGCCGGTGCTGCATTATTATACCTTGGGTAAGCCCAAAGTAATTTATAATGTGGTGAAGGAAATAAGGTAAATATTTTATTATTAGGGTTAGGTATTTTAATAGCAAAGCCTTAGCTGTATTGGGTCACTCTCTATTTACTTTTTTGTCTTAATACAAAAAGTAACAAAAAAAATCAAGGCTGCATAAAAAAGTCTAAAAATTTGAATGGCTGGCTAAAATGAAATTAAGTTCCAACTGTTGAATAGCACCAGGCTTTAGTGAGACTTACAGGCAAATAACAAAACCAAACATCTGTAACATCAATTTCATTTTTTAACGCCAACCATTCAAATTTTCTTAACGCCTTTTTTATGAGGCCACCCTAAATGCAAGAACAGTTTTCCTATGTGTTTATTCTACCTAATTCTATTTATTTTACCAAAGACTTAAACACCGGTTCATTTACTTTCACCGGGTATTTTTTCTTCAGTTCTTCAATCCATTTTTCTTCTAAATAATTTTGATATTCATTTATTACTAATCCTTTTGCTTCTTCAAAACTCCGCTGCTGGTTGGCAGGAAACAGTTTTAGGATTTTTACAAAACTGGCAGTATTATCGCCATTGTTTACCACCGGTGCAGTCAACAATCCTTCTGCCGCTGCAGTGCCGGCCGGCAATTGCAATTGCTGAATTTCGTACCTGCCCGAATCGGCCTGTATGGTGCCTTCGCTTTGTTCTGCAATCAGCTTCCAGCCTTTGCCACCCTTCAAATCTTTTTGTGCCGCCTCAGCAGTTTTTAAACTGCTGCAGTTAAATAAATTTACCGTGGCACTTTCTTTCCACTGGTATTTGCTTTTGTTGGCATCATAAAATTTTCTCAACCCTACACTGTCATTAGCAGCCTTGCTCCACACATTTCTTTCCATTACTTCAAACAGCATATTACCTTCTTTAAATTCCTGCATCTGGTATTTAAAGTCTTCGTTAAATTCTTCCAGGTGCTTCCGGTAATATTCTATAATGATGGTGGAAATATATTTATCCAGCAGCGCCTTGTTATTTTCTCCTTTATACACATCCTGGTTAAGCTTGTAATCTTTTACAAAATTCAGCCAGTCGCTGCCCACTACTTTTGATTTGGTAAAAGAAAAAACAGTTGCTTTGTTGATGGGATATTTCCCCACTACTTTATTAGCCGTTACACTGTCTGCATAACGAAACAATTGTTCGTCTGTAACTGCCGGATTTTTTTTAAATCCTGTTTTAGCCGTTACCATTTTAATAAAATTTGCTTTGGCTATATTGATCCTTGTATCCTGCAGCAACTGTTGCTTTAGGTTACTCATAAAAACTTCATCTGCTTTATCCGTTGGCATTGGATGTTGCTGCAGTCTCTTAACAATATGAAAACCGTAAGCAGTTGAAATTGGTTTGCTGATATCGCCGTCATTTTGCAAAGCAAATACTGCTTTTTCAAAAGGCTGTTCAAATTTTCCGGTACCAAACTCCGGCAGCTCACCACCGTTTAGGTAAGTCATTTTATCATTGCTGTATTTTTTTGCCATTTCAGCAAAGTCGGCACCAGCCTTTAGCATACCATAAACAGAGTCGGCAAATTTTTCGATTTCTTTTCTGCTGTTATCGCTGGCTTCCGGAGGAATGGCAAATAATATCTGGGCAATTTTCCATTTACCGGGACTCTTTCTTTCGTCTTCATTTTTAAAAATATGCAGCGCCGATTTGGTACGGTAAACTTTGCTTACACCTACCGGCTGTAATGCATATACCAGGTTCTCCATTTCATAAGGCAGGGAGAAGGCTGTAATATAACCAAGGTCTTTCCACTTTAAGGATGCCGAATTTTTTCCTACATCTTCCGCTATTCCATCATAGTGTGTTATGCCCTTCAATAAATTTCCTCTTACTCCTTCCAGCAGCTTATATGCATTTACTGAATCTTCGGCACTCATTTTATTGCTGATGGGAATATAAAAATGCAACAGGTGTATATCCTTTTGGCTGCGGTTAAATGCCTCGTCTTGCAGCCTCTTTACTTCATTGTCATCAGTCAGGTATCCTTCTTCTACCTGGCTGCGGAAATTTTGCACATCATATTGCAATTGCTGTAAAGTATCCAGCCGCAATTCTTTTGCTGCCTTTACTTTCAACTTAAATTTGGCATACAGATCCAGGTATTCTCTTAAAGATTTTTCTTTATCAGCAACCGGGGTTTTATTTTTATTGTAAGCCCTCATGAATTCTTCTTTGCCCGTTTCATTGATGCCGTAAGTAAACAGTGTTTGGGCAAACCCATTCGATATCACAAGCCCTGTTATGATCAATAAAAAAAATTGCTTCATGGTAATCCTTTTCGTTTAGTTAGTTTTTTTGATTTTTCCATTTTACCTGCAGCAGTTCATCCAGTTGCTGCCAGCTCAGTTTTTTGCCGATAATGCGTTTTTCTTTATCTAATAAAAACAAGGTGGGAGTCATAATAACATCGTACAGCTGGCGGTAACTTGGTTTTTGCGCCGCAGCATCCGCCTCTTCCATTGCTTTGGTTTGATACACATTTGTCCATTCGCCCAAGCCTTTTTCATTGATGAATTTTTTCCATGCCGGCAACAGGTTTTCTTTTGAATCACCTGATAACACCGCATATACTTTTACACCATGATTTTTCCAGCTTGCATTATAAATAGAGTCCAGCTTTGGTATTTCTTCTTTGCAATGGCCGCAGTTAGGATCCCAAAAAATCACGATGGTATAATCTGCATTTAAGTTATAGAGCGAAGATGGCTTACCTGCTGTATCCAGCATTTCAAGATCAGCTGCTTTAGCTCCAATTAAACTGCCCATCACCATGTAAGCCCTGCGGCTGATGGTTTCCATTTGCTTTTCATTGAGCCAGCTGGTAAGTCCTTTGCTGTGGTATTTTTCAAACAGGTGAACAAACACCGCATCCAGCCCCATGTATTTGGGATTGATGTATTCATCGGTAGCCCAGTTCAAAATAAACTTATACATTTCAGGACAGCTTCGTGCCAGCAGCAACTGGTAATCCATTTCTTTGATGATACTGTCCGGATGCTGTATCACAATATCCCGGTAAAATTTTTCAAACTTGGGAATAAAAAACGGTGACCGGATAATCCTTTCGTCCATAAATGTTACAGCATCCCAGTAATGTTTTTTATAATGATAATAATTTTCAAGTGAGTCATTATGGTTTTTAGGATTAGGATGCAGCAGCGGTGGCTCCTTCATGGCACTCAATACAGAGGCCATCATTGTTTGGGATTGGTTTTTTATGATATTCTCCCGGTAGTCGTTCAGTTCTTTATTCAGCCGGCTGTAGTTGGCTTCATGTAATACAGAATCCTGCTTGGTTTTAGACTGTGTATAAGCAATCCTTTCCTGCTCCCACGCCTTGCCTTTTACGGCCATGTATTTTTGATAATCCTGGAAAACAATATTTTCTTTAGAGCCGGTAATCACTGTTTTATTCAGCAGGTCGGTGCTGTCAATTTTAATATTGAGGAGCTGTTCTTTATCAATAAAAAAATCTACAAACTGCCTTTTACCGGGCAGGAACATGGAGTAGATACCGCCGGGCAATTTACGCTTGCCTTCAAATACAGCAATACCTTTGTTGCTTACTGCTGCAGAATCTTCGATATTAAAATTTTTGCCGCTGTGGTAAGTGAGGTAGGCAATGCCATTGGTAAAGCCCGGCGCCTGTAGGGTAATTTTAAAACTTTGTGCACCGGCAGCCATCACAAAAAATAAAAACAGCAAGGGTAAATATATACGCTTCATATTGAATTGATAAGGTTACAAAAATATCTAAAAGGAACGGTTTACAATCATTTATAAAAAGGGCTGTTTTAAAAATTACAAATCGTTAACAAAACAGGTTGTCTTATTTTTGCCGGCGTGAAGAGAAAAAAATATTTATTAGAAAAAGTACTGGTGACCGGCTATGCAGCCGAGGGTAAATCATTGGCAAAAATTGATGGTAAAGTAATTTTTATAGAAGGTGCGGTACCCGGCGATGTGGTAGATGTATTTGTAAGCACCAATAAAAAAGATTGGGGCGAAGGAAGAGCCACTCATTTTCATGAACTGTCAAAAGAAAGGGAGCAGCCTTTTTGCCGGCACTTTGGCCTTTGCGGCGGATGCAAATGGCAGATGCTGCCTTATGAAAAACAACTGGAATACAAGCAGCAGGAAGTGGCACAAAATTTCAGGCGTATTGGCAAAATTGACCTGCCCGAAATGCTGCCCATTGTGGGAGCCGATGCAACTAAATATTACAGGAACAAATTGGAATTTACATTTAGCAATAAAAGGTATTTGACGAGTGAGGAGATAAAAAGCCTTCCCAAACCAGCCTCCCCAAACCCCTACAAAGGAGGGGCTTCAGACACTGCTATAACAAATGAAGTAAGTAATTCACCTGCTCTTGAAATCCCCCCTTTGGGGGGTGGGGGGGCTCTGGGTTTTCATGTGCCCCGTATTTTTGACAAAATAATTGACATCCACGAGTGCTATTTAATGGATGATGTAAACAACCAGATCCGTAACAACATTCGTGATTTTGCAAAGCTGCACAATTATTCTTATTACGATATTAAGCAGCACACTGGCTGGCTCCGCAACATCATCATCCGCTACTGCAATACCGGTGAGCTGATGGTAAATATTTGTTTGGGTTACGAAGATGAAGTGGAAACAAAAAAGCTGCTGGATTTTGTATTGATCAAAGTTCCTTCCATCACCACTTTACTGTACACCATCAATACCAAATGGAATGACACCATTTATGATCTTACACCCCAGGTGTATTTTGGTAAAGGATATGTAATTGAAAAACTGGAAGCATTTAAATTTAAGATCGGGCCGAAATCTTTTTTTCAAACCAATACGCAGCAGGCCGAAAAATTATACAGCATCACCCGTGATTTTGCAGGGCTTACCGGTAATGAAATTGTGTACGACCTGTATTGCGGCACCGGCAGCATCGGCATTTTTGTTAGCCAGCTGGCAAAAAAAATTATTGGTGTGGAAGCAATAGCAGAAGCCATTGAAGATGCAAAAGAAAACGCCGCATTGAATAATATTACCCACGCTGATTTTTTTGCAGGTGATGTAATAAAGGTTTGTGATGATGATTTTTTTGCAAAACATGGTAACCCTGATGTAATCATCACCGATCCGCCAAGGGCCGGTATGCATGAAAAATTAGTGAACAAATTATTAGAGATGGCGGCTCCTAAAATTGTGTATGTAAGTTGCAATACAGCTACACAGGCCAGGGATCTGGCATTATTGAGTGAAAAATATGTTGTTGAAAAAATTCAGCCTGTTGATATGTTTCCTCATACACATCATATTGAATGTGTGGTATTGTTAAAGCTGAAGCAGTCAACTGTAAATGGGGAATAGTTAATGATGAACTGCGGATGAAGTTTAATATGGATAAATAAATCTTTCCTTGTAATTTGACGGTTGCATTAATCAACCTGCATATGAAAAAAACTATTTGGATAATATCATTCCTGTTCCTTAGCCAGTCAATTCTTGCTCAATCCACACCATTCAGCAAACCTCCCGAATGGAGCAAGACTGCTATCTGGTATCAAATATTTGTAGAACGTTTTTATAACGGTGATAAAAAAAATGATCCCACATTAGCCAACATCACATTACCCACACAAATGGAACCACCTGCAGACTGGAGCATCACGCCGTGGACGCAAAACTGGTATGGGCAACAGGCCTGGGAGAAAAAAATCAACAAGCCCTTTAATGAAACCATTCAATTCAGAAGGTATGGTGGCGACCTGCAGGGCGTATTGGATAAGCTTGATTATTTACAACAACTCGGAGTAAATGCATTATTCATCAACCCCATCAATGATGCTCCATCGCTGCACAAATACGATGCCCGAAATTATCATCATGTGGATGTAAACTTTGGGCCAGACCCTGCCGGCGATAATAAAATAATCGCCGCAGAAAATTCTGCTGACCCTGCTACCTGGAAATGGACCACTGCTGATAAATTGTTTTTAAAACTGGTACAGGAAGCACACAAAAGAAAGATGAAAATCATCATGGATTATTCCTGGAACCATACCGGCATTTTATTTTGGGCATGGCAGGATGTGGTAAAAAATCAGCAGCAATCCAAGTACAAAGATTGGTACGATATCATTTCTTTTGATGATCCGGCTACTCCGCAAAATGAATTTGCATACAAAGGCTGGCTGGGCAATAATACTTTACCTGAAATAAAAAAAGTAAACATTACAACAGAACGAAAAGTTGGCAATCCTTATGAAGGCAATATCAATGAAGGGGCAAAGCAGCACCAGTTTGCTGTAGCCAAAAGATGGTTGGCTCCGGATGGAGATGCAGGCAGAGGCATTGATGGTTACAGACTGGATGTGGCCGATCAAATTGGCCTGGGCTTTTGGAGAGATTTCAGAAAACAGGTAAGAAGCATTCAGCCGGATGCATACCTCATTGGAGAAATATGGTGGCAGCAATGGCCGGATAAATTGATGGACCCTGCACCTTACACACAGGGTGATATTTTTGATGCCGTCATGTTTTACCAGGCATACCGGCCGGCCCGTTATTTTTTTGCCAAAACAAATTTTGATATTGATGCAAAACAATTGAAAGATAGTTTGGCGTTTCAATGGAACAGGTTGCTGCCCGACAACCGCTACGCCATCATGAATGTTTCTTCCTCACATGATGCACCAAGATTGCTGAGTGATTTTTATAATCCCAATCAATACAAATTTAAAGCCACGCCAAATGATGACAGTTATTATAAAACAGGTAAGCCCGATGCGGAAACATACAAACGGCTGCGTTTGTATTTGGTGCATTTGTTTACCACTGTTGGTGCGCCACAAATATGGAATGGTGAAGAGATGGGCATGTGGGGTGCAGATGATCCCCACTGCCGCAAGCCGCTGATGTGGAAGGAATTTAATTTTGAAAATGAAACCAGCAATAATTATCAGCCCGGTAAAAAAATATATGATACAATAGGTTTTAACCAGCAACAATTTAATTGGTATAAAAAACTTGTTGCAATCAGAAAAACAAATCCTGTATTATCAAATGGCAATATTGAATTTATCATTGCCGAAGGAAAAAGATTAGGCTACAGAAGGTATAATGATAACAACGAAATTATTGTACTGTTCAATTTGGAGAAAAGCAAAGCTATCTTTAAACTGCCTGCCAGTGCTGCTTATAAAAATTTATTAACCGGTAAAACATTTACAGGAAATAAGATTATTTTAAATCGTTTGGATGCCGCTGTACTGAAGAAAATTAAATGACCTTAGCCCAAAAAGAAAGGATCACTTTGTTTACTTTTGCAGATTAATATTTTTTGCAAATGGACATTAAAGTAATTGCTTTTGATGCGGATGATACCCTTTGGGTAAATGAACCTTACTTCAAAGAGATAGAAGAAAAATTTTGTGATCTGCTGGAAGATTACCTGCCCCGTCATACACTGGTAAAAGAATTGTTTAAAACAGAAATTGACAATCTTGCTTTATACGGTTACGGGGTAAAGGGTTTTATGCTGAGCATGATTGAAACTTCATTAAGGGTAACTAACAACACACTCAACATTGAAGTAATAGAAAAAGCATTGGTGTATGGCAAAGAGCTATTGCAAAAACCGATTGAAATACTGGATGGCGTGGAAGATGTGTTGAAAGCATTGAAAGGAAAGTACCGTTTGGTTGTTGCCACCAAAGGCGACCTGCTCGACCAGGAACGCAAACTAAAAAAATCTGGCCTGGAACATTATTTTCATCACATAGAAATTATGAGCGACAAACAGGAATCTGATTATTTAAAATTGATTAAGCATCTTGATATCAGCCCTGCTCAATTTTTGATGATGGGCAATTCATTAAAGTCGGATGTGCTGCCGGTGCTGGCTATCGGCGGCCATGGCGTTCACATACCTTATCATACTACCTGGGCACACGAAACGGTGGAGCATAAAGTAGAACATGCTAACTTTAAACATGTGGTACACATGAACGAGGTGCTGCAATTTTTGTAATAACGAATTGCGAATGTAGAATGCCGAATAACGAACTTTCAATTCTCAACTATCAACTTTCAATTAAATAATGAGTTTCGACCAACTGCCAAAAGTAGAACTGCACCTGCACCTCGACTGCAGCCTGAGTTATGAAGTGGTAAATAAAATTGACCCATCCATTACAGAGGAAATATACCGCCACGATTTTATTGCACCGGCCAAATGCCTTGACCTGGTAGATTTTTTAAAAAGGGCTGTGAAAGGATTTTCAATGATGCAGACAAAAGGGGCATTGCGGTTAGTAGTGCAGGATGTTTTCAAACAATTGAAAGCAGATAATACTTTGTATGCAGAAATAAGATTTGCCCCTTTTCTGCATTTGGAAAAAGGATTGACTCCTTACGAAGTGGTGCAAACAATTGAAGCCGCAACTGCCGAAGCGGTAAAGCAAACGGAGGTGGAGGCAAGGCTGATACTCTGCACCCTGCGGCATTACACAGAACAACAAAGTATGGCCACCGTAAAATTAGTGGACCAGTTTAAAGGAACTTATGTGGCAGCATTTGATATTGCAGGCGACGAAGCCGGTTGTCCGATAACCAATCATGTGGCGGCATTTAAGTACGCCAGGGAAAAAGGAATCCACATCACCGCACATGCCGGCGAAGCAAGCGGACCAGAGAGTGTATGGGAAACATTGGAAAAATTTTCCCCGTCAAGAATTGGCCACGGGACAAGAAGTGCAGAAGACAAAAAGCTGGTGGAACATTTAAAGAATAAAAAAATTCACCTGGAAATTTGCCCAAGCTGCAACGTTCAAACTTCCATGTATGAGGAATATAAAAATCATCCGGTTGATGAACTTAAAAAAGCTGGTGTTTCAGTAAACATCAATACCGACTGCCGCACCATTGTTGATATTAGTTTGAACAGTGAATACAATAAACTGCATGAAACATTCGGCTGGACAAAACAGGATTTCTATGAGTGTAATGTAAATGCTTTGAAAGCAGCATTTATTCCTGAAGAACTAAAAAACAGATTGATTGAAAAATTAACGAAGGCTTACAGTTTATAGTTTTTATTTAACAGCCTTTCATCCACCACATACCGAATATCCAATAACAATTCCGAAATTGCAGTTTAAAATTTTCCCTGATGCAAAGAATAACACCGGTTGTTTTGAACCTGATTATTATCAATGTACTTGTATGGATAGCCCAGTTGTTTTGTGACAGAACATTTGGCCTTACGGATATGATTGCACTTTTTCCATTAGACAGTGGATTGTTTAAACCTTATCAGTTAGTAACCCACATGTTTGCACATGCTTCTTATGATCAGTTTGGGGGCATTGTTTTTTTTCATATCCTTTTTAATATGTACGCCCTGTGGATGTTTGGTACTGCACTGGAAAGAGTTTGGGGACCAAAGAAATTCCTGATTTTTTATTTAAGCTGTGGCCTTGCAGCAGGTGTAGCCCAATTGTTATTAGCACACAACCCTGCTGTTGGTGCTTCGGGTGCTATCATGGGTTTACTTGCAGGGTTTGCTTATTTGTTTCCCAATACAGAATTTTTTATCCTGCCGCTCCCGTTTCCAATTAAAGCAAAGTTTATGGTTATCATCTATGGTGCTATTGACTTGTTTGCTGGTGTTCACCCCGGCAAGGCAGACGACATAGCACATTTTGCCCATCTTGGCGGATTGGTAATGGGTTTTATTTTGGTTATTATCTGGAATAAAACCAACCGCAAAACCTTTTACTGACGTTAACAGTTATTAAAGAAGGGTATTGTAAATTTGTACCACAATATTTATTTATGGGAGAGGCAGACAGATATTCTGATTACCGGCAGCCAAGAAAAAGGTTTACGCTGGGTGATGATGGCAATGCCCTGGTGGGATTGGTAACAATCAACATCATCTTCTTTTTATTATTGATGGTGATAAAGGTGGTATTTAATTTTTTCCAGGCCGGGTCTGGTTCGTTTTACCAGGATGTGGTGCAGTATTTTGAAATGCCTGCACAACTGGTAACCTTCAGCGAAAGACCCTGGACATTTTTAATCTACATGTTTACCGAGCTGAACGTTATCCGGCTGATAAGCAACATGCTTTGGCTTTGGGCTTTTGGCTACATTTTGCAGGAGCTTACGGGCAATAAAAAATTAATTTCCATTTATATTTATGGCGGGCTTTTAGGAGCATTGGTTTTTATTCTGGCCAATTATTCTATTCCATCATTGAGGCCTGCTATTGGGGGTGCACAATCCTGGTTGATGGGTGGCGGTGCTGCCACCATGGCCGTTGCCTGCGCAACTACCATGCTGGCACCCGACTACCGTTTTTTTCGTAATCTCGGTGGAGGAATTCCTATCTGGATACTCACACTCGTTTATATCCTGATAGATTTTGCCGGTGTGGCTTCGGACAGTGCTGCTCATAGTTTGGCTCATCTTGGCGGTGCTGCTGCAGGGTTTTTATTTGTGTTTTTGCTTCGCAAAGGCTACGATGGAAGTGTATGGATGAACAAGCTGTATTACTGGTTCATGAATTTATTCAACCCTAATAAAAAAAATGCCGATGGCAACATCCGGGAGAAAGTATTTTACAATACCGACGGAAGAAAGCCTTATAAAAAAACATCGAACGTAACACAGCAACGGGTAGATGAAATTCTCGATAAGATTAACCAGAAGGGTTATCATTTTCTTACCGATGAAGAAAAAAATATTTTAAAAAGAGCTGCAGATGAAGATCTGATTTAACCCGCTGTTGTTAAAGTTTTACCGGGCAACCCTTATCTTTATACCATGCCTAAAAGCCTTTTCCGCAGGTTATCTAAAAAGTTTTTTGTAATCGCCAATGTTTCAACGGCCCTCTTTTTTTTAATGGGCTGCTACAGTAAATTCTTTTTTTCTGCAAGGTTGTGGTTTGTTGGTTTATTTTCTTTAGCTGCTTTTTATTTACTCATCGTATTGATTTTGTTTATTGTGTTCTGGCTTTTTGCAAAGCCATTGTTATCTTTCATTTCATTGGCTACTATTGTTGTTGCTTACAAGCCCGTAAGTAATATTATCCCATTCAGGTTTTCTTCACCATCTTTTGTATTGGCTGGCAGCACACACGACTTAAGGATAATGAGCTGGAACGTGGCACAGTTTGATATTTTGTTTAATAAACAAAGACCCGATATCCGGGACGATATGATTGCTCTGGTAAATGAATACAAGCCAGATATTGCCTGCTTCCAGGAGATGGTGGCGGGTGATACCCTGATAAACCTGAATACGCCTTACTATAAAAAATACAGTTTTTTTTCTGTATTTGAATATGCAGCCAAACTCAATTTCCCTGATTATTATTTCAGCTATAATTTTAAGGAAGATTTTTTAAACCACCAGCATTTTGGGTTGATGATCTATTCAAGATACCCCATCATCAATAAACAAACCGTTAGTAATGAACCGCACGATTACAATTCGAATTTTGAATATGTTGATATTGTAAAAGCCGCTGACACCATCAGGGTTTTTAATATTCACCTGCAATCTTTAAAATTCACTCCCGGCAACCTGGCTTATATTGATAATCCTTCGCTGGAAACAAAACAGGATATACAACGCTCTAAAAGTCTGATCAATAAATTTAAAACCGGCTTTCTAAAAAGGCAGGTACAGGCCGACAGGATAAAAGTGGAAATAGATAAAAGCCCTTACCCGGTAATTATTTGCGGCGATTTTAATGATGTGCCCAACTCTTATGCTTATGAAAAAATTGGGGATGGTCTGCAAAATGCTTTTGTAGAAAAAAGCTGCGGCCTGGGCAGAACATTTACGGACATTGCTCCCACACTGAGGATTGATAATATTTTTATGAGCAAAGCATTTAGCGTAAACCAATATACAAGGATAAACAAAAAGCTGAGTGACCACTTTCCGATTGTTGCGGATATTGGAATAGGAAAAGAATAAATTGAAAAGATTATATTTGCGATTGAGTATGTACACCAAACTACTTTCATATCATTTACCGTGCTGCTGCAATTGCTATTTTTTTTAACAGCAATTAATCTGCATTACATTGCCTGTTTTTTTCATCAGTATAATTAATGTTGCCCAATGGTAAACTGTACAAGTGAGTGACACAACGATGCTGAACAATGATGTAAAGCCGGTAACAAAAAATAATAAACAACAAATTCCAAACTGAATAAATGTCTTTAAAAATTCACAACTCTTACACCCGGCAGAAAGAAATTTTTCAATCCATTACTCCCGGCCATGTGGGTATGTATGTGTGTGGCCCCACTGTAAGCGGCGAAAGCCACCTGGGGCATGCAAGGCCCTACATTACTTTTGATTTTGTCTATCGTTACTTAACCTACAAAGGTTATAAGGTTCGGTATGTACGCAACATTACCGATGCCGGGCATTTTGAAGAAGAAGGCAGGGAAGCAGAAGACAAAGTGAGCAAAAAAGCATTGCTGGAAAAACTGGAGCCGATGGAGCTGGTGCAAAAATATACCAACCTTTTTCACTGGGCCATGAAACAATTTAATTGTGTGGAGCCAAGCATTGAGCCTACCGCCACCGGTCATATTGTGGAGCAGATAAACATGATTAAAAAAATTATTGATGCCGGTTATGCTTATGAAGTAAATGGCTCTGTATATTTTGATGTGAAAAAATATGCTGCCAGTCACGATTACGGAAAGCTGAGTGGCAGGGTGATTGATGAATTATTAGAAACCACCAGGGAGCTGGATGGGCAGGAAGAAAAAAGAGACCGGGCAGATTTTGCTTTGTGGAAATCTGCAGCTCCGGAACACATCATGCGTTGGACAAGCCCCTGGGGCGAAGGTTTCCCCGGCTGGCATATTGAATGTTCGGCAATGGCCACAAAATATTTAGGTGCTGAATTTGACATTCATGGCGGCGGTATGGATTTACAATTTCCTCATCATGAAAGTGAAATAGCACAAAGTGCCATCTGCAACCATTATGCACCGGTAAAGTACTGGATGCACAATAATATGATTACCATCAATGGAAAAAAGATGGGCAAGAGTTATAACAATGTGATAAAGCTAACAGAAATGTTTAGCGGCAATCACCCTTTGCTTACGCAGGCTTTTCACCCAATGGTGGTGAGGTTTTTTATTTTGCAAAGCCATTACCGCAGCCCGCTTGACTTTGGCAGTGAAGCATTGGTGGCAAGTGAAAAAGCACTGAAGCGTTTGTGGGAGGCGTATGAAGTATTGAGGAAATTGACGATTGACAATGAGCAATTGGCAACAGATACAGAACTGAATGATAAAGTGCTGAAGATGGTGAATGAGTTTGAAGAATTTATGGATGATGATTTCAGCACTGCTAAAGTATTGGCCAATATGTTTGAGCTGGCGCCGGTTATCAATTCCATAAAAGACGGGCATGTAAAAATTACAGCGCTTGCCGGCAGTACGCTGGCATTGATGCAAAAACAATTTGCAATTTACCTGGAAGAAATTTTTGGATTAACAACCATGGCAGCCGGCAATAATAATGCATTGCAGGGCGTGATGGATTTACTGATAGACATCCGCAAAGAATCGAAAGCAAAAAAGGATTACGCCACTTCGGATAAAATCCGCAACCAGCTGAATGCTTTGGGCATTGCTATTAAAGATGAGAAGGATGGAACGGTAAGCTGGGATTTGAATTGATGTGATTTAAAAGATTTGTAACAGGCCGACTTTTGAAAGTGGGCCTGTTTTGTTTTTAGAAAAGAAATTGGCAGGCTGTAAAAAAAGTTGCAATTTGTTGTTACGATGCAACACCTCACACACCTCAGCAAAGACAAAAAATTAAAAAAAATAATCGACCTGCAGGAACCTTATATCCTGCAAAAAAGAAAACAGGTTTGGCTGCACCTATGTGCTTCCATCATGAGCCAGCAGCTGAGCACCAAAGTAGCGGATGTGATCTATAAAAGATTTTTAAATCTTTACCCAAAAGGAAAACCAACACTGCAACTCATTATTGACACTCCGCTTGAAACGCTCCGTAGTATTGGCCTCAGCAATGCAAAGACCAAGTATATAAAAAATGTTTGTGTTTTTTTTACAGAAGAAAAAATAACAGATGCCCGGCTGGATAAAATGAGCAATGAAGAACTGATAAAATATTTATCGCAGATAAAAGGCGTTGGCCAATGGACGGTAGAAATGATACTGATGTTTACCCTGGGCAGGGAAGATATACTTGCTCTGGATGATTTAGGAATTCAGCAAAGCATGGCGAAATTGTACAACTTAGATACTGCCAATAAAAAAGCATTGAAAGAAAAAATGCTTCATCACGCTGCCAAGTGGAGCCCTTACAGAACTTATGCCTGCAGGTATTTATGGGGATGGAAAGACAATGTACCTGTGAGTAAATAGAACACTGATGACACGGATCAAACGGATGACAGACAGATTTTATACAATCAGTTTTAAATCTGTCTTATCCGTGTCATCAGTGTTCCATCAAATTTTACAACTTCGCATTTTGTTCAGCATATTTTTCTGGCGCATCAATAAAGTTTACTGTAAACTATTTTAATCGGTTTCAAAGCAATTGTAAATAATTTGTAAACTGTATTAACAAAAATAGAATTGCAGTAACATTGTAAAGTGAAGATGAATAAAATAAAAGCGATTGTGGCTGCCGGCACGGTGGCGTTTGTAGGCATTATTGCCATACAGATTTATTTGCTGCGGCAGGCTTTTGATTATGAAGAAAAAAAATTCAGCCAGAACATGCAGGTATCACTGCTGGAAGTAGCCAATGAAATCAATGCTTATTACGGCTATGCCACACCGCATGTAAACCCGATAGAAAAAATCTCTAAAGACTATTATATTGTAAACATGCGGAACGACTTTGATGCCAAAGTGCTGGAGTTGTTGCTCACCAATAAGTTTAAAGCCAAGGGCATCAATACCAATTTTGAATATGCCATTTACGATTGTGAAACGGATGCCATGATCTACGGCAGTTTTGTAAATCTCAATAAATCGGCAGAGCCAAAAGTTAACAATACTTATTTTCCCAAGGCGCAAAACCTGGTGTATTATTTTGCTGTCAGGTTTCCAGATAAAAACAGTTTCATTTATGCTTCCCTTAAAGTGTGGATCATCCTGTGCTTTGTAATGCTGGTAACATTATTTATTTACCTGTATGCCATTTATATCATTTTGCAGCAACAAAAATTTGCTGACCTGCAAAAAGATTTTATCAATAACATGACGCATGAATTTAAAACACCGCTGGCTTCCATATTGATTGCGTCTAACTTTTTGTCGAAGCAGGATGCGGTAAGCAGCGATGAAAAGCTGAAGCAATACAGCCAGATCATCATTGACCAGGGAAAGAAATTAGACAGCCACTTAGAGAAAATTCTCAACGTGGCAAAAAATGACAGCAACCCTTTATTACTGAACAAAGAACCAATTAAGATTATTGATACCATCAATAAAACGATTGACATTATTCAATTAAAATATCCTGACGCTGTTATTACAGTTGACAATAAATTACATCAGGGAATCATCCAGGCAGATGCTTTTCATTTTGCCAATATCATTTATAATTTTTTAGACAACTCCATAAAATATTGTGATAAAAAACCGGCAATAAAAATTGATTTGAAAAATAGCGGCGATGCGGTGCTGATGCAGATAAAAGATAATGGCGTGGGCATAGAAGCCAAATACCTGAAACATATTTTTGAAAAATTTTACCGGGTGCCGCAGAGCAAAAAACTTGCTGTAAATGGCTTTGGACTTGGGTTGTATTATGTTCAAAAAAATTGCCAGCTGCACCACTGGAAATTGCAGGCAGAGAGTGTTGCCGGAAATGGAACTGTTATAACTTTAACCATGAAACAGTCATGAAAAAATACAGGATACTATACGCAGAAGATGACGAAACACTGGCGTTCTTAACCAAAGACAGCCTGCTGCAGCATCATTACGAAGTAGATCATTTTGCTAACGGGGATAAGTGCCTTAAGGCTTTTACCAAAGCAACTTACGATGTATGTTTATTGGATGTAATGATGCCCGGCATGGATGGTTTTGAATTGGCAGAAGCAATCAGAAAAATAAACCATGAAGTCCCGATCATTTTTTTATCTGCCAAAACATTAAAGGAAGATAAGCTAAAAGGCCTGCGGCTCGGCGCCGATGATTACCTGGTAAAACCTTTCAGCATGGAAGAGCTGGTATTGAAGATTGAGATATTTATTACAAGATCAAAAAAGAACATCATTGCAAATAAAAAAATTTTTACTGCAGGCAGTTTTCAATTTGACCCTGGTAATTTTTCATTAAAAAAAGATGATAAGCAAATTGAACTAACCCAACGGGAGGCAGAACTGCTGCAATTTTTTTTAGAACATAAAAATGAAGTACTGAAAAGAGAACAGATCCTTACTGCTATCTGGGGACAGGATGATTATTTTTTTGGCAGGAGCTTAGATGTTTTTGTATCAAGGCTTCGAAAAATATTTGCGGGAGATGAAAACGTTAAGATTGAAAACCTGCATGGCATTGGATTTAAAATGGTTTTGACGGAACGCTGATAACGCAGCCCTGACTTATTTCTATCCGTTTTCAATCTGCTCAATCAGTGTTATCCGTGTTCTATCCAACTAATAATTTCTTCTAAATATTTTTTATCCGTTTCATCAAAAAAATTCAGCAATTCACTGTCCACATCCAGCACAGCTGTCACTTTACCGTTGTGGATAATTGGCACTACAATTTCAGATTTAGATAAACTGCTGCAGGAAATATGGCCGGGAAATTTTTCTACGTCCGGAACAATTAATGTTTTTGCCTGTTGCCATGCACTGCCACATACACCACGCCCTTTTTGAATTCTTGTACAGGCTACCGGACCCTGGAACGGGCCTAAAACCAATTCGTCCTGAGCAGAGCCGAAGGATTTCACTAAATAAAAACCCACCCACAGCCAGCCAAACTGTTCTTTAAGTGCAGCACAAATGTTAGCAAGATTGGCAACCATATCGGGTTCGCCTTCTATCAATGCTTTTATTTGCGGCAATAAAGTTTGGTATTGCTCTTCTTTGGTGCCTTGTATGATGGATAAATCTTCTGCCATATTTATTACACTAATTTTTTTTAACTGATTTTAATTCGTGTAATTCGTTGCAATTCGTGTAATCAAAAAAATTAATTAAAAATAGTTTTGAAAAACGCTTTCATATCTTCCCAGCTTTTTTTATCTGCTGCTGCATTGTACTCAATGGGAATGCCGAATTTTTTTCCATTGGCAGTAGATTCAGGATTGCTGAAGGCGTGAACTGCATCCGGATAAGCAATAAAAATATATTCTGCTTTTACTGAATCAAGGTTGTGGCGGAAATTTTTTACTTCATCTGCACTTACAAATTTGTCAGCAGCGCCATGGCAAACTAATATTTTAGCTTTTGTTTTGCCAGCTTCTGCAGGCACGCCAGCAAGGCCACCGTGAAAACTTACCACGCCTTTAAAATCCATCCCAAGTTTTGCAGCCGTCAAACTCATGGAGCCGCCAAAGCAATAACCAATGCAGGCCATTTGCGATGGATCAGTTTCAGAATACTGTTTTATTTTATTTACTGATGCTTCAATTCTTTCTTTAGCCAATGCAGGATTACTGTAAAAAGCTCCCGCCAATGCACCTGCTTCTTTTGGATTATTACCCAGCTTGCCATCGCCATACATATCAGCAGCAATGGCAATGTAGCCCAAAGCTGCCAGCATATCCGCCCGCTTTCTTACATAGTCATTGCAGCCCCACCATTCATGTATAACTACAATGGCTGGTCGCTTTCCTTTTTTGTTTGCATCATACGCCACATAGCCTTTTAATATTGTGCCATCGGCAGATTTATACGTTATCTCTTCACCCGTTACAGCGGTGTTTCTGTTTTGTGCATTCATCAACCCAACTATTGAAATGAGGAATAATGAAAGGAGTATTTTTTTCATACATTTTATTTTTATAAAGGTAGTTTACAAACAGTTTTATAGTGCAAGTTGTTCAACCTGTTATTATTTTTTCTCAGCCATCACCATATCGCTGTAAGAAACAGCCATAAAATCTTCTTTGCGAATATTAAACACAGCAGCATAAAAATCACATTGCCCCTGCAGTTTTTCCTTGCCGATGCTGCCATCTTTATCAATCGCTTCCACTTCTATAAAAGTACCCAGACTTTGTACTGTATCAAAGTGAAATTTTACATTGTCTATAAAATAAATTTTTCTTCTTTTATCCACCACGGTTTTTATTCCAAGCCCTTTTGTAAGAATAGCTTTTAAATTTTCATCAGGCTGATGCTGGTACAATAACACCTGTGAAGATTTGCTGCCGGCGGTATTTTCCCTTTCGTAATGAATCAACGCATTTTCAATATTTCCCTCTCTCAACTTGAACCTGCCGTTAGCAACATTAAAATAGATATCTATTTGATGATCTTCACCAATGAATGTTGGATTGTGCAGCAGTAAAATATTTTCTGCTGCAGTTAGGTCGTTTGTTTTTGCTTTGAATTCGATATTTAAAATTGCCATAAAACAAAATTACTTTTTATAAAAACAAAAAACCGCAACTTTATAAGCTGCGGTTTTTTATTATCAAATTACCAAATCATCAAATCTTATTGTTTCACCAATTTCAACTCTTTAATCAAATTACTTGCGCCACCCAATTTATCAATGCACCACAACACATAGCGTACATCCACACAAATAGTTCGGTTCAGGTCTTTGTCAAAAGCAATTTTGTGGCTCAGTGCTTCGTAGTTGCCATCAAAGGCAAGACCAATCAGGTTGCCATTACCATCAATCACCGGGCTGCCGCTGTTGCCGCCGGTAATATCGTTGGTAGTAATAAAACAAACCACCAGGTCGTTCCTTCCTTTATCAATGTACTGGCCATAATCTTTTTTCTTCATCAGCTCAATTTGCTTTGCAGGCAAATCAAATTCATAATCACCAGCTACATATTTTTCTAAAATCCCTTTGCCTGTACAAACGTAATCATAGCTCACAGCATCTCTCGGTTTGTAACTTTTTACATTACCATAACTCACCCTCATACTAAAGTTGGCATCGGGGTACATTTTTTTTGCAGCAGCCGTATCTTTCTCCATAATTCCATTTAAATAACTTCTTCCCAACTCTGCATTTTTATTTACAAAAGCCGTGTACATCGGTGCATACTTGACAGTATAATTTTTTACAAATGCAGCAGCATAAGCAAAGGCTGGATCATTTTGCAAAACAGTCGCATCCGGGTTGGCAACAAAAGCATCCCACTTAGCATTGTCCAAAATCATTGTTTTGTCAAACACATCCTTCGCCCATTTTTTATATGTGGCATCATCTTTTAAATCGCCATATACACTTTTGGTGCCCTCATAAAAACCAACCGGGTGCTGGTTTTTATCAATGTCATTGTAAAACATCTGGCAAACAGCCGCCATAATTTTTTCATCACTTGGCCTGTCGGCAGCTTCTAAATATGTTTTTCTTGCAGACACTGCAGCTTCTACCGATTTTTTTATATCAGCAGAAGAAGTTCCCGTCTTCACCATATCGGCTTCCAGCTTTATCAATGAAGCAGCAAAAGCACTAAGCGGAGAACCCAATATCCCTTCGTTTACATACTGGCGAAGTTTGCTGTACGGTGTCCATGTTTCATAATTTTTTGCATAGTCAGAAAATAAATTTTCATATTCCGCTTTGCCTTTTGCCCAGGTGGCAAATTTTGTTTCGTATGCCTGCTTCTCTTCGTAAGTATGAAATTTTTTCAATTGCTTTGTTTCCCCATCAAAAAATTTCCAGTAGTTGGCAACACCAGCATAGTTGCTGGCCAGTTTTAATTTTACTGCAGGGTCTTTAATCATTTGCTCATACATCAGTTTCAAACGAACATCCCTCAGGTTTACCAGCGAAGGATTTTCAATATCATTTTTCAGTTTGATACCATAGCTGGTTTCATAACGGTTGGTGCCACCGGGATAACCATAGATCATTGCAAAGTCGCCATCTTTAATTCCTTTGATGCTCACTGGTAAAAAAGATTTTGGTTTCAACGGACTGTTGTCTTTACTGAAATCTGCAGGCTTGCCATCTTTGTTGGCATACACCCTGAACACAGAAAAATCACCAGTATGTCGTGGCCATTCCCAGTTATCTGTATCACCACCAAACTTGCCCACGCTTTCTGGTGGAGCACCCACTAAGCGTATATCCCTATACGTTTTATACACATACATCAGGTATTGATTTCCTTTGAACATGCTGTACACCCTTCCTGCAAGCCCGTTATCTTTATCCATTACTTTATCAGTAATCGCTTTGTAAACATCGGGCATTTTCTTTATCCTGTCTGCCCACGACAGTCCTTTCACTGCCTCTTCCACTTCTTTGGTTACATCCACAATCCTATCGAGGAACTGAACGGTCAGTTTGCTTTGTATTTCCTGGTCTTTGCTCAGGGCATAAAAACCATCTCTTAAATAATTGTGATCTACCGTGCTGCTGGAAGCGATGACATCATAACCGCAATGGTGGTTGGTAAATATCAATCCTTCGCTGCTCACAATTTCACCGGTGCAGCCGCCGCCAAAAATCAGGATGGCATCTTTCAACGATGATTTATTGATGGAGTAGAGTTGCTCTTTGGTAAGCTTCAACCCTTTTTTTACCATGTCATTATATACCTGCTGGCCAAGCAGCATGGGCAGCCACATGCCTTCGTCAGCACTGGCTTTAAGCAAACTAACGCAGAGGATAATTGAAACAAAAAATTTCTTCATATAGCATAATTTATTTAAGCAGCAAACGTACAGTAAATTGATGATTTGTCAATACCGCCAATCATTTTGTATTGGGTGCAGCGTTATCGTTGTAAAATATTTTTTTAAAACAAACATTTGAATTTTATGGCAACATTGTTGTGTCACTCACTTGTACCGCATACCAACTTGCATCTTCAGCTTGCTGAATCAAGTCTCTTTTCTCAATTCATTCGTTCTATTAGTGATAACGTACTTTTGCCGTACAGATATTTTTCTAAAGTTGTTGGCAACAGTGATTTATATTTGTTTAGTACTCCCCTCCTCATGAAAATAAAACCTGGTAATATCATAAACCTTTCAGCAGCAAAAAAATATAGCACACTATAATTTTGTGTTCCTGATAATTGAAAAATTGCATGGCGCTAATTGATATAAAACTCCCCAAAAGTATTGCTGCAGCACTTCGCCTGCAGGTAAGGGATCCGAGGCGCCAGCAATTGAGGGTGTTGAAAAAATTATTACGCAAAGCAAGGTTCACCCAGTTTGGCCAGGAGTATAAGTTTGATGAAGTGCTGATGAGCAGGCACCCCGGCAAAAAATTTCAGCAATTAGTCCCCACATATAATTACAATAAAATTTACGATGAATGGTGGCACAAAGCAAAAGCCGGCATGCCCGATGTGTGCTGGCCGGGGGTAATAAAATATTTTGCCCTCAGCAGCGGCACCAGCGAATCTACCAGTAAGTTTATTCCCATTACCAAAGACCTTATCAGGAGCAATACCATTACCAGTTTCCGGCAACTGCTAAGCCTTACCAAATATGATGATGTGCCAAGACGGTCGGTCGGTAAAGGTTGGTTATTGCTGGGCGGCAGCACCCAATTGCAAAAAGGGCCTACCTATTATGCCGGTGATCTCAGTGGTATCCAGCAAAAAAATATTCCTTTTTGGTTCCAGGGCTTGGGCTTGTATAAACCCGGGAAAAAAATTGCCCGGGAAAAAGACTGGTCAAAAAAATTAGAAGAAATAGTGGACAATGCCCCCAGCTGGGATATTGGTTTTATTGTAGGTGTGCCGGCATGGCTGCAACTGTGCATGGAAAAAATTATAGAACGTTACAAGCTCAATAACATCCACGACATCTGGCCCAACCTTGCTTTTTATGTGCATGGCGGTGTAGCGATGGAGCCATACAAAAAGGGCTTTGATAAATTATTGGGAAAGCCCATTACTTACATTGAAACTTACTTGGCAAGTGAAGGTTTTTTAGCCTATCAAAACCGGCAGGATGCAGTAGGTATGCACCTTGCACTCAACAGCAATATTTTCTTTGAGTTTGTTCCTTTTGACGACAACAACTTCGACAGTGATGGCAATATGGTGGACCAGCCGGAAGCATTCATGATACATGAAATAGAAGAAAATAAAGATTACGCTATTTTAATAAGCACCAACGCAGGCACCTGGCGCTATGCCATTGGAGATACCGTAAGATTGATTGACAAAGAAAGGAGTGAAATCATCATCACCGGCAGAACAAAACATTTTTTGAGTTTGGTAGGCGAGCATCTGAGTGTTGATAATATGAACAAGGCCATTGAAATGGTAAGTGAAGACCTGAATATTTCCATACCAGAATTTACAGTGGCCGGTGTAACGCATGAAAATTTCTTTGCTCATCATTGGTATGTTGCCACCGATGATGTGGTAAATGAAAATGAGCTTAGCCAAAGGATAGATGCTAAATTGAAAGAACTAAACGACGATTACGAAGTGGAAAGAAAACATGCCTTAAAGAATGTATTCGTAACCGTTTTATCAGAACAGGCTTTTATGAATTTCATGAAATCGAAAGGCAAAGTAGGCGGCCAGCATAAATTTCCCCGTGTGCTAAAAGGCAAGATGCTGGAAGACTGGAATAAGTTTTTGAAAAGGGAATTGGTGAGTTGAGTTTTTTATTTTACCGCTTCTTTAACGGCTCCAGCAAATACCCCAGCCCATTCATTTTAATTTCATAAATCGTTTGCAACAGCATTCCCAGCTTCCCTTTTGGAAATCCTTTTCTTGCAAACCATTCTAAATAACTCACCGGCAAATTACAAAGCAAGGTATCCTTGTATTTTCCAAAAGGCATTTTCATTTTTACCAACTCCAATAAAAGTTCAGGGTTTAACCCGGCAGCATCTTCCATTATTCTTCTTTTTTTCTTACAATTAAAAACCAATTGTTGTCAAGCGGCAGATAGCCGTAATCATAACAATAAAAATATTCTTTGTTGTCTTTGGTGATATAAATATGTGTGATATAATTAAAGTTGAACCCAAGCCGTTGTAACTTATCAAGATTTGCTTTTGCTGTTTTTTCTGTAACCGGCAAAATACTTTCTAAAACCTTCCTGTTCTTCAGTAACGTGTTGTTGATGTTGCGTACATAATTGCTGTGGCTGCTTTTTGATTTCAACAGGTTGTTGTAATTGTTGCGGCAGTAATCATCGCAGAATTTTTTATCTACTCTTCCTTTTAAAGGTTTGTTGCAGCTTAAACATTTTTTGTTTCCTAACTCAGTCATGGCAAGGGTTTTAAAACAGTAAGATAGTAAAAATTTATTCGTGTGCAAACGTTTATTTGTCGTTTAGCTTCGGGAGTAAACGAATAAAAACCGACTCCGGCATTGGCGGCATATCATCTTTGTGTTGTCAATCGGAAATGATGTCGCCGGCTGACTGAGATAACAAAATTTAAAACAAACAAAAACATAAAGTCATGTACGCATTAAAGAACAAAGTTCAACTGATTGGTAACCTGGGCAACGCACCAGAAGTAAAAACATTAGAAGGCGGAAAGAAGATGGCCCGTTTCAGCATGGCCACCAGCGAAGCCTATCGCAATGCCAAAGGCGAAAAAGTAACCGATACTCAATGGCACAATTTAGTTGCCTGGGGAAAGGTAGCCGAGATTGCTGAAAAGTATTTAACCAAAGGCAAAGAAGTAGCCATTGAAGGCAAGCTGATAAACCGCAGCTATAATGATAAAGAAGGCAACAAAAAATACATCACCGAAGTGCAGGTAAACGAATTGCTGCTGCTTGGCGAAAAAGAGAAAGCCTAAATTGACTGCCATAGATTGCACAGATCTGCACAGGTGATTTTTTCTGTGTGAATCTGTGAAATCTGTGGTCTTTATTTATCAATCAAAATAATTTTTGTGGCAGAGTTTATTCATAAATCAGAAACCTATCAAATCATTGGCGTTTGTATGGAAGTGTATAATACGCTTGGTTACGGGTTTCTGGAGATAGTATATAAAGATGCAATGGAATTTGAATTCACCGAAAGAGAAATCAAATTCCGGCGGGAAGATGAACACAACATAAATTATAAAGGTATCATCCTGAAACATAAATTTTTTGCAGACTTCACCCTCTTTGATGAAGTGATTGTAGAAGTAAAAGCAACCAAAGACGGCATCACAGATGATACCATTGCCCAAACATTAAACTACCTGAAAGCATCCGGAATCAAACTGGCGCTAATCATTAACTTTGGAAAAACATCGCTGGAGTATAAGAGATTAGTGTATTAAATTCATTCATGTAAATTAGTGTTATTCGTGGCAAATTATTTTTATGGTAACTATTGAACGCAACGATATATTCGACCTGGCATTTCGTTTTATTACCGAAACGCAGGAAAGCATTTTCCTTACCGGCAAAGCCGGCACCGGCAAAACCACTTTTTTAAAATATCTCCGGGATCATTCTTCCAAAAATATGATTGTGGCTGCACCAACAGGAGTGGCAGCCATCAATGCCGGTGGCGTAACCCTGCACAGTTTATTTCAATTGCCGCTGCATCCCTTTTTACCAACAGAAAATAATGGCCGGCAATTATTGCAGGGCATCAGATATAATAAACAACGCATCAGCCTGCTTCGCAAAATGGAGCTGCTGGTAATTGACGAAATCAGCATGGTGCGTTGCGATGTGATGGATGCCATTGATACGATTTTAAAAAGTGTGCGGCGAAATTACCTGGCACCCTTTGGCGGCGTACAGGTATTGTTTATTGGCGATTTATTCCAGTTGCCGCCGGTGGCAAAAAACGAAGAGTGGAGGATATTGAATGAATATTATACCTCCCCGTTTTTTTTCGATAGCAAAGCTGTAAAAGAACAAACGCCATTGCTGATTGAACTGAATAAAATTTACCGGCAAAAAGAAGAAAGCTTTGTGGAGCTGCTGAATAAAGTTCGTAACAATTACATGGCCAGGGAAGATTACGAACAACTCAATAACCGCTTCATTCCCGGCTTTAAGCCAACGGCCGAAGAAAAATATATCACCCTCACTTCTCACAATAACCAGGCAGATAATATCAACCAGGTAAAGCTGCAAAAGCTTGCTGCATCTGCCTATCATTTTAAAGCCAGTATTGAAGGAGAATTTCCAAATAATATTTACCCGGCCGAAGCAGAGCTGATTTTAAAAGAAGGAGCCCAGGTAATGTTTATTAAAAATGATGTGGTGGGTAAAAAATATTTTAATGGGAAAATTGGTGTGGTGTCAAAATTAGAGAATGATAAAATAATAGTGAATTGCGATGGCGATAAAATTGAAGTAGCGGAAGAAGCATGGGAAAACATCCGTTACACTTTAAACCGCAGCGATGAAAAATTAGAGCAACAGGTCGTAGGCCGTTTTACTCAATACCCATTGCGGCTGGCATGGGCCATTACCATTCACAAAAGCCAGGGACTCACATTTGATAAAGTGATGATTGATGCCGCATCATCTTTCAGCAGCGGACAAGTGTATGTGGCACTTAGCCGCTGTACCAGTTTGGATGGAATAGTTTTGTTGTCAAAAATTCCACCTACCGCAATTTATAATAACGAACAGGTGGTGGCTGCTCAATCATCGCTGGCTCCCAAAGGCTCACTGGCCGAACGTTTTGAAGGAGCAAGACAAGTATTTACAGTACAGTTGCTGAGTGAAATTTTTTTAATGGAAGAAATTGACAGGGCGGCTTATTTACTGGAACTTTCTGTGGATAAGGAAAAAGAAAAACTGAACCCGGAAGCAACGGAGTGGCTGGCACAATTCATCGAACAAATAACAAAGCAAAAAAAGGTGGCAGAGATTTTCATTGGCAAGGCGCAGGAAATGCTACGATCCGAACAAGTCATAGAAAAAAACCAGCTACTTCAAAAAAGAATACAGGATGCAGCAGGATATTTTTTGCCTTTGCTCATCAGTATGAAGGAACAATTACAAAAACATCCCATCATTACAGAACACAAAGAAACGGCTGCTGCAGTAGATGAAAATTTATTGGAATTGCTGGTGGCTTTTGTAAAAACCATTTACGGTATGCAGTATTGCAAAGCATCCTTTACAGTGACAGATTTTTTAAACCACAAACTTAATCTTGCAATTCCCCGCCTGCACATCAGTGCTTATGCTGCCAATAAAAAACAAACAGCCGCTGCAGATATTCCTAACCCGGAATTGTATTTCACCCTCCGCAACTGGCGGGATAAAATATGTGAAGAGAAAACCCTGCCCATTTATTATGTAGCCAATACAGCCAGCCTGAAAGAAGTGTGCAGCTATCTGCCATTAACGCAGGAACACTTACAGTTGCTCAGTGGTTTTGGCAAAGCCAAAGCAGAAAAATATGGAGAAGAAATTATTGAAATGGTGCAGGCATACTGCAATCAGCATGGACTGGAAAGCAATATGGAATTAAAAGTTATCCAGCCAAAAAAGCAACGTAAAGAACCTGCAGAGCGTAAAGTAGAAAAAATTCCTTCCGGCGCATTGAGCCTGCAATATTTTAAACAGGGAAAAACAATTGCTGAAATTGCTAAAGAGCGTAACCTTGCCCCGGGCACTATCGAAGGGCATTTGACAGACTTTATAAAAACAGGCGACATTCCTGTTCATGCCTTTACTGACCAGGCTAAAGTGGAAACTATTTCAGAGCTTATACGTGTTAACCCCAGTAAAACATACAACGAAATAAAATCTTTGCTGGGTGATCAATTTACTTATACCGAAATAAGGGCAGTGGTGAATCATTTGCTTTGGCTGAAAAATATTTCCCAGTAAAACACTCTTCTCAGTTTCCCTGATCTCTTGCTAACTTTAATAACTAAACTGCTACATCAATGATGAAACGCATTTTCATTCTTTTACTCATATCGCAGCAATGTTTTTCTCAACAAACACAAAAGCCGCCGTTGCATGGAAAAAACTGGATGGCCATTACCGGTAAACCATTGGCAGCAACCGCCGGTTCCATGATTTTTCAAAAAGGTGGCAATGCCGTAGATGCAGCCTGTGCCATGCTTGCAGCCACCTGCACCATGTGGGATGTATTGAGCTGGGGTGGAGAAACACAGGCCTTGATTTATAATCCCAAAACAGGAAAAGTAATTGGCATTAATGCATTGGGCATAGCACCTACAGGAGCTACCGTTGATTTTTTTAAAAACAAAGGATACAATTTCCCACCGGAGTATGGCCCGCTGGCAGCAGTAACACCGGGTACTTTCGGCGGCTTGTGTTTGATGCTGGCCAATTATGGAAAACTTAGTTTGAAGGAAGTGTTGAATCCGGCAATGCAATTAGCAGCAGGCTATCCCATCGAAGCACAAACAGCCAACAGCATTGAGCGTTCTAAACAAAAAATTAAAGAATGGCCATACAGCAGCAAAGTTTTTCTACCACATGCAGGAGAAAAAAGAGAAGCTCCGGAAGCTGGAGAAATTTTTGTACAAAAAGAATTACTTGAAACATTAACCAAATTAGCAGATGCCGAAGAGCAGGCATTAAAAAAAGGCAAGAGCCGTAAAGAAGCCATCATGGCCGCTTACAATCGTTTTTATAAAGGAGATGTGGCGCAGGAATTTGTTCGGGGCTGCCGGGAACAGGGCGGATTAATTACCATGCAGGATCTGGCCAGCTGGAAACCCATTGAAGAAGAACCAATGCATACAAATTATAAAGGCATTGAAGTGTACAAGCTGCAGCAATGGACACAAGGGCCAATGTTACTGCAGAGCCTGAACATACTGGAGAATTTTGATTTGAAAACGATGGGCTATAACAGCACAAGATATATTCACACCATTTATCAAACCATGAACCTTGCTTTTGCCGATCGTGATTTTTATTATGGCGACCCGGCCTTTCCTCCGGCAGAACCCATGCAGGGATTGATGAGCAAAGATTATGCAAAGCAAAGGGCGAAGATGATTTTGTATGAACACAACAACCCCAATATTGGCCCCGGCGATCCTTATCCGTTTGAAGGAAAAATAAATCCTTACCTGGATATTTTGAAAAAAAGAGGATTCTCTTTTGATTCAACAAACAATAATAAACCGGGCTTTGTGCCTGCACACGATGCAAGAAATAATGAAGTGGCACAAGTCTCTCCGCTGATTAGTGGAGGAGATTTAGAGGAGGCTGCTTATATGGATCGTTTATGGAGAGGAACCACTTCTGTAGAAGCTGCTGATGCAGAAGGATGGGTGGTTTCCATTACACCATCCGGTGGATGGGTACCCGCCTGCATTGCAGGAAACACAGGCATTGGAATGAGCCAACGGTTACAAAGTTTTGTATTGGATTCTACCCTAGATCCCTTCAATGTAATTGAACCCGGTAAGCGGCCAAGAGTAACACTGACACCAACAATGGCATTAAAAGAAGGCAAACCATTTTTGTGTTTTGGTGTACAGGGTGGCGACACTCAGGATCAAAATTTATTGCAGTTCTTTTTAAATGTAGTGGAGTTTGGAATGACCGTACAGGAAGCATGTGAAGCAGCCAACATCAACAGCAACCAGCTGTGGTTATCATTGGGCGGCAGTAAAATAGAAGATAGAAAACCAAGGCCGGGTAATTTATTGCTGCATGAAAATACCCCTGAATGGGTTCGTAAAGAATTAAAGCAAATGGGCTATACCCTTACATTTGATGACAGAACCAGTGGCCCAATTAATGCCATTTATTTTGATTGGAAACACCATTCTTTTTGGGGGGGCAGTTCCAATCATGGAGAAGATTATGGCATCTGCTGGTAATGCAATTGTATAAAAACAATCATGCTCCTTTTTTAAAAGCTGATGATTTTTTACGATTCCTTTCTTATATTTAGTTATCTGGTTTTTACGATTGCCTACTATATTTATTTCAAAACAAATAAGTCATGCTTACAGGCGAACTGTTGCAATCGTATTTAGTGCCCGATGCCGTTTGGGATGAAATGGTAGACAACAATACCGTAAGGGAACAGTACAGCAATGCAATGCACTTTCTAAACCAGCTCTCCATTGATGAACTGAATAAAAAAGAAGAACTGGCCAAGCGGCTGTTCATGAGCCAGGGCATTACATTTACAGTTTACAGCAGCGGCGAAGGCATCGAAAAAATATTTCCATTCGACATCATTCCCCATATTATCACCGCCTCAGAATGGGACTATATTGAAAGGGGTATCAAACAAAGATTAAAAGCACTCAATCTTTTTTTAAAAGATATTTATCACAACCAGTTTATCATAAAAGATGGTGTGGTACCGGCAGAGATGATCTACAGCTGCCCCCATTACCTGAGGGAGATGCAGAACTTTAATGTGCCGTATGATATTTATGTACACATATCCGGCATAGATCTTATCCGAAATAATGATGGTTCATTTTATATTTTAGAAGATAACCTGCGTACACCAAGTGGAGTGAGTTATATGCTGGAGAACAGGGAAATTACCAAACGGATTTTTCCTGATTTGCTGCCGCAAAATAATGTACGGAGTGTAACAGAGTATCCAACCATTCTTCATAAAAATTTAGTGTCACTATCTCCAAGACAGATTGCCAATCCAACCATTGTATTGCTTACGCCGGGTATTTACAACTCTGCTTATTTTGAACATACAACGCTGGCAAGGCTGATGGGTGTTGAGTTGGTAGAAGGAAGTGACTTAGTGGTTGACAATCACAAAGTGTACATGAAAACCACGGCAGGCCTGCAACAGGTAGATGTTATCTATCGTAGGGTAGATGATGAATTCTTAGACCCATTGGTATTTGATCCCAGCAGTATGTTGGGTGTGGCTGGCATCATGAGTGCATATCGAAAAGGAAATGTAGCCATTGTAAATGCAGTGAGCAATGGTGTGGCAGATGACAAAGCCGTTTATACTTTTGTACCGGCAATGATAAGGTATTATCTTAATGAAGAACCGATCTTGAAAAACGTTCCCACGTACCAGTTAGGTAAGGATGAAGAACGGGAACATGTGTTTAAGAACATCCGTGAAATGGTAATTAAAAAAACAAATGAAAGCGGTGGTTACGGAATGTTGATGGGCAGTGCCGCCAGCAACGAGGAAATAGAAACATACAAAGCAGAAGTATTGCAGGCGTCAAGAAATTTTATTGCACAACCCATTATCAGTTTATCATCCGTACCATGTTATATGGATGGAAAACTGCAGCCAAGAAGGGTTGATCTTAGGCCGTATGCATTGTGCGGTCCGGGAGGTATTGAAATAGTACCCGGAGGCCTAACAAGGGTTGCACTAAGAGAAGGATCGCTAATTGTAAATTCATCACAGGGCGGTGGCAGTAAGGATACTTGGGTGTTAAGCCCCCTCTAAATCTCCCCCGGTGGGAGAGACTTTTAGAGTTTAATTATTTGAATATTTTTTATAAAACACAATGGGGCATGCAAAATGAACTACCAAACGACTCAATATTTTATTAATCTAAAAATTAAAAGCACTTGCCTTGAACCCTCCACCGGGGGGCAGCGGGGTCGGACTTGCAATTCTTATGCTTAGCAGAGTAGCCGATAGTTTATACTGGATGAGCCGGTACATGGAACGTACTGATGGCATCTTGCGGATGTTAAAAATTAACTATGCTGCATCGCAGGATGATGTGCAGGAATTTTCATGGATGCCGGTTTTGAAAATATTTACCTTTTTAAAAAAAGAAGATGCGGAGGCGATGGCACACAATACCCGTGCTGTGCTGCAATTCATGGTAATGGGAAAAGACAATCCCAATTCGGTATTGAACAATGTAACCATGGCAAGGGAAAACGGCCGCAGTGTTCAAGATCACATCACCAAAGAAATGTGGCAGTGCCTCAATGATTTTTACCACACCATGAGAGACGAAAATTTAGAGCGCCTGTTACAAAAAGAAGATCCAATTACTGTGTTGGATAACCTGCTTAAAAAAGGATTGCTGTACTTCGGCACTACCGATGTGACTATGGCAAGAGGCGAAGGAAATTCGTTTATCAATATTGGTAAATACCTGGAAAGAGCTATTCAGTCAACAGACATTCTTGATATAAAATTCAGCAACCTTAATTATGAAGTGGATAAAATTACTGATACCACTTACTGGAAATATTTGCTGATGTCTATCTCTGGTTATGAATTGTATTTAAAAACTTACCGCAGTGGTTTTGAAGCAAAAAATGTGGTGGGGCAAATTGTGTTGAAAGAAGAGTTTCCCCGTTCGGTAATTTATTCCGTCAACAGGTTACAACGTTATTTTGAACGGTTGAAAAATGATGGCAATGCTGCAGCTTTTAACCAAATTGATTTTATGATTGGCCGTTTGAAAAGTAAAGTAAAATTTTCCACCTCCGATTCAATTTTTGAAGAAGGGCTTCACCATTTTTTAACTGATACAAAAAAAGGATTGCTTGAAATTGGCAATGCCCTTAGTCAGCAGTATTTTGCTTATTCATAAAAAAATCTAAAAATTAAATTCCAATAAAGTATTTAAACTACTACACCAATATGCCCCGATTTGTTATACACCATGTTACTAAATATACTTACCCCGAACCTGTAAGAGACAGCGCCAACCTGGTTATGCTTTATCCAATCAAGGATTCAAATCAGTCTATACAAAACCAGCGTATTCACATTACCGGCGAACCGGTACTGGAAATTTATAAAGATTATTATGGCAATGAAGTTGGCTCATTTACAAATGTGTCACCACATACCGAACTCAGAATTGACTCTACCGTTTCCATAATTACTACCCCAATAATATGGCCCAATGATGATGCACCTACCCAACAACAATGGCAACACCTGCAGGAAATAAAATACATTGTTCCTTTCATTGATTTTTTAAAACAGGAAAATTTTAGCGCTTTGCCAGAATTGAAACATGTGGCCGATGCAGGATTTTATCAAACTGTATCTGTATTTACTGCAGTCAAACAATTGAACGAATACGTTTATAAAAACTTTCAGTATATCAAAGGCATTACCAGCGTAACCACTACGCTTGATGAAATATGGAAACTTAAAGCAGGTGTGTGCCAGGATTTTGCCCACATACTTTTATCCATGCTCCGCCTGTTATGCATACCTGCCCGTTATGTAAGTGGCTATGTTTGTCCGCATGATCACAACCTCCGTGGCGAAGGTGCCACTCATGCCTGGGTGGAAGCTTACCTTCCCTTCTATGGCTGGCTGGGCCTGGACCCTACCAATAATTGTTTTGTAAGCGACCTGCATGTACGGCTCGCCATCGGAAGAAATTTTAGTGATTGCTCTCCGGTAAAAGGAACATACAAGGGAACCGCCAAACAAACTTTAGAAGTAGGGGTATCTGTATCGCATGAAGATGGTTTGGTGTCAAAAGAAGTGGCAGCTATTTTAACACCGCAGGTTATCATTGCCAATTTAGATGAAGGTGCCGGTGATGATAACTCTTACCGGAGGTACATGCAGATGGTGCAGCAGCAACAGTAAAAATATAAGTAAACCAATACAGGGTTTTTAATTGATTGCTGTAAGGCTGTATAAAATCTGCCGCTCATTTGTATAATAATTTTACATTTACAGGCTGCCTCTCTTGCTGTAATAAATTATGCCAATGAACACACGTAATTATTTATCTTATCTGCTCAACCCGATAGAACTGCTGCGTACTAAAAAAGTATTGCAGGTTAATCCAACTGTGGCGCCTGTGAGGCAAGAGCCGGAGGAGCTGAAAATATTTGTGTATGATTACGATGCTGCTTCAATTGAAGTGAAAGAACTGGCATCTGTACCAGATTGTTTTCATTATGCCGCCTCACCAAAAACAACCTGGATAAATGTAGATGGCCTGCGGAAAAAAGATGTGGAAACTATTTGTGAATATTATGGTATACACAATCTTTTTGTAGAAGATATTTTAAGCCTCGGCCAACGGCCAAAGACCGATGAAATGAATGGCATTATTTTTTGTATCCTCAACATGCTTTTTTTTAATGAAAAAGATTCTGCTGTAGAAACGGAACAGATCAGCATCATACTCGGAAAAAACTTTGTTATCAGTTTTCAGGAAGATGCATTCAAGGATGTTTTTAATCCTTTGAGGGAAAAGCTAAAAGCCAGCAATACCAAAGTGCGGCAGCAAGGCGCTGATTTTTTGTTTTATTCTTTAATTGATTTGATCGTTGATAATTATTTTGTGGTGATGGAAAAGCTGGGAGATAAAATTGAAAACCTGGAAGAGGATATTGTAAGAAGCCCCAACACACGGAGCCTTGCCAAAATCAATATGCTTCGTAAGGAAATGATTGTGCTCAAAAGAAGTGTAGCCCCGGTAAGAGAATTGGTGAATGGTATATTACGCAGCGAAAGTGATTTGATAGAAGAAAAAACGGAAAAATATTTTAAAGATGTGTACGATCATATCATACAGGCTACTGAGCTATCAGAGAATTACCGGGATATGATGATGAACCTGCATGACCTGTATCTGAGTAATGTAAACCTCAAGATGAATGAGGTGATGAAAGTAATGGCAGTGGTTACCTGCCTGCTTGCTCCGGCCACTGTTATCGGCGGCATCTTCGGGATGAACTTTGAAAGAATACCACTGTTGCATAATAAATGGGGATTCTTTATTTCTGTTGCCCTCATGCTTTTCGTTCCGTTGGTAATGCTCCGGATGTTTATAAAAAGAGGCTGGTTCAAATTATAATTTCTCTTCCCGTTGGTTTATACAAAGTTGGTTTTCAACTGCTGCCTTTTTGTACAAATTACCGCAATCCTTTGTAATCAAAATAATTATGCTTTCTGTTGTATTTTCAAAATTAATACTATACTTTCGAGACAGTTTTCATAGGGTACGGATTAAAAACGAACCGGGGTTTCCACCCTGGTTCTATTTTTTTAGGCCTGTTAGTTTAGGTGGAATAATTTTATTTTACAACAGGCTTTGTTTACTTTCATTTCTTTCAAACATCAATCATGCATAAAAAAAAGCCGGGAGTAGATGTAATATTAGATGTGCTGAATGAAACACTGCTGAGTCATCCTGAATCTGAATTTACCAAAAGTCTTCTTTTTCAATACCAGGAAAGAGGTGGCCTGAGTAAAAAACAATTGGAAGGCCTGTATGGAAAAGCATCCAAAGTAAACAGCATTGCCCCGGGTAAATTAGCCACACTGGAGGCAATTATTTTAAAAAAACCAACCCGTCAAAAATCACCCTTACCTGTTGCAGCGGCACCGGTAGAAAAAGACACTGCAACCCCGGCGGCAATTCAAGCCATCCTCGAAAAATATCCCCAGCACAAAAGAGTGCTTTTTTACAAAACTAAATTTGAAAACAACGAGCCTTTATCAGCAATTGAAAAAGCAGAGCTGGAAAGATTTAGAAAGTTATTGATAAAATAAAAAAGGCAACTTGAAATTTTCTTTCAAATTGCCTTCAATATATAAAAGATATGGGATTAAAGTGGGATTAGCTAAACAAGCCACCTTTCTTTAATTCTTTCGTTCCTTCTCCAATCAAAAAACCATTCTGATAAATTTGTACTTTATAACTTCCTTCCTGAAAAGTTGTTCCTGGTACAAAAGCGAATTCAACATTTTTTCTTTTGGCTGTTTCTAATGCTACAGGCACTTTAGCAGTAAATGTTTTTTCGCCATCTTCTCTTGTTGTAAAAGTGCTGGCATTATTTGCGTCAGCCGAAGTGGTGGTAATAACCTTACCATCCGGACCTGTTACCAGTACAAAAACATCTGTATTTCCTGGTTGTGCAATGCGGTTATCAACATCAAATGAAATCAATAATTTATCTACACGTTTAGCGGTGGTAGATATTTTTTCTTTTCCATTACCCTTAATATTGATTGGTGTAATTACAATGTTTGAAGCATTTAATGTAGAAGCTACATCTACTTTCTTTTCGAGTTCCTGCTTTACTGCAGTAGTTGCAGTAAGATCCTGAGTTAATTTTTCTTTGTCCTGTGTCAACACAATTTTATCGTTGCTCAGTGTTTTATTTTCTTCAGTAAGTTTAGCAATATCTGCTTCCATACTGGTTATTTTTCCATTCAATTGAGCAATCAGGTTTTTTGCCCTTGACAACTCTGCAGCAGTAGCATTTTTCTTATTCAGTATGCTGCGTATTTCAGATTTTACTTTTTTAATTTCAGCATTGCTGGCAGTTAATTTTCCTTCAAGGCCAGTATTCATTGTTGACATAGAATCCAGCCTGGCAAGCGATGCGTCAAAGTTTTTACGGATATCAACTTTTTCGTCTGTTACTTTTGCAATCTGTGTTTGCTGTTGCTGTATCTGTTCGGTTGATTTGTTTTTATCAACAAATGCAAATGTTCCTAAGCCTAATACGCAGGCTGCCAATACGCCGATCGCTATATTTTTATAAGGCTTCTGCGCCGGGCTTTTTTGTACTGTTGGTGATTCTGAATTTATAGTGTTCATGATATTAAAATTTTTAGATTGATTGAATAATTTTTTAAATAGAAAATTGAATTCGAATAATTTTTTGGGAGTCTCCGGGAGCATAGTTTCTAAAACCGTGCCATAAACAATTGAATAAAATTTTAAAGCTTGCCCTTTCACAGTTTTTTAACTTTTAACAGATAGCTTATTCTTATAGTAAACAGCTATTGATATTTACTGATTACACAATCAATTTAAAAAGGCAGAAATTAAAAAAATCTGGTGAGAGAAAAATTTAAAGGGCAGAATGTACAATGCCCCCAAACGGAGGCAGCCAATAAAAAGCAGTACAATAAAAAAAGGAAAATAAATGAGGCCAGTATAGAAATACAGCCCGTTTTAAATCCATATCCTATGAAAAACCAATACATTAACGCAGTAGTGAATGCTATATTGTAAAGGCAGCCATTATTTTTTATAGCTGTTTGAATGAATGACGCTTTTATCAATATCCCATTTTACTCTTACTTCTTTCCGGTAAAGCCTTATGCCAGCCCTAATTACTGCAATGCTTTTTTCCATGTTTAAATTATTATTTGCGAAAGCAAACCAAAATATTATTTCTACCGTATGTTAAGTAGGTTTTTCAAAGGATATGGATTTAAAACGGGGCAAGATTTCTATCTAGACCCCTTTTTTATTAAAATGGCAGCGGTTATTTATCGTTGTTAAAGCAAGCCATACATCATTTTACACATGCCTTAAATGATTTAGCGTAACCCAGTACTTATCCTTGAAGATATCATAATAAACATTCAGCTTATCCTGGTAATTTTTTATAAGCGTTGCAATTGTTTTAGAAGAATGCCTGAACTCTTTGCAGGCGTAATACATTTTTCTTGTTCCATTGCAGGTTTCCCTGCCAAGGTTTAAATAGCCTTCTGTATCTGGCAACAGCTTCATCACTTCATCGTCAAATTTATTCATCAGTTCATAAATGGTATCATCTGGCAGTCCATTATTTTGTGAGCCATTATATTCAATTTCCACCACCATCATCCACGGATGCGATGCTTTGGCATCCCAGTTAAGCAGGTCTTCATTGATGGCGGCAATTACTGGAAAATCATTTTCATCATTTGCCTCCAACAGGCTGTAATTATCATTTTCTGTATCGTGGCGTACCCCTTCATATTTTTCTACAAACTCCTTTTCCCGCCATAATAAAAAATCTTTCAGTTTTTTTATTGGTATCAATACTTTGTTTTTATCATCCGGCCCTGTTATCTGCACAGCATCTATCAGGGTGGCGGTATTGAGTTCCCCCATTGCATTGTCTAAGTAAATAAGGGTGCCGCTTGAAATTATATCCTTGTTCTCTTCCGTATAATCCTGGTGTACAAGTGTAATATCAATTTCATCAGGATATTCCGCATGTTCATTGCTGAAGAAACTGATTTTATTATCATCAAATTCAAGCCCGTCCATTTTTATTTGCATACTGTCCAGGTCTGTTGGTGGCTTTAATGCAGTAAACTGCCAGCCTTTAATAGCGGGTGCGTCGGCCACCAGTTCTTCGGCAAACACAAATGTTTTTACATAGCCCTCAGCACTGATGATAAGTTCAGCAGTGTTATCATCAAACATACCGGCAACAAAATAAAAGCCATCATTCAATTGCAGCAATTTTGGGCTGAGCTTGCTGAAAAAATTTTTGTCGATATCATTTTGCTTCTTCACAATTTTAAAAAAAGATTGCTCCTGTTGCTGAAACCAATGCCAGAAATCGGCGTAACTTTTTATTGGTGTTTCTTCTTTGTTGCCAAATATTTTTTTCAAAAAATTCATACAAGATTAATTTTAAAAGGGAATCAACAAATGTATTGAACATTAGTAATGTTGACAGGAAAAACAAACCATTATTCTTGAAATTTTTAACTGCTTTTATTTTTTCTTTTGCACAATGTACAGGCCTGTAATTACCAATACCACACCAATAAAAGTACTGAGGCTCACTGGCTCTTTCAGCATTACTGCGGCAATGATGAAGCCAAACACAGGACAAAGAAATAACCAGAACGAAGCCTTTACAGGATTATCCCTCAAAAGGTACAACCACAATTGCACCGCACCAATGGAAACAGGAATGGCTAGCCAAGCTATGCAGGCGATTGATTTGATATCGTACACATTTTTATCAGCATTATAAAATGCAAACAAAAAAGGCAGCAGCACAATCCCTCCAAATAATGTTTGCCAGCCATTGATAACAAGTATATGTAGCCCATTCCATTTATTTTTTGAAAAATACACTGCCCCGGTAGAATAAGCCAGCATACTAATAAGTAATAAAACTAACCCCGTCGGTGTGGCATAACTATTTTTCAATAAAGGATAGGCTGCCACTAAAATACCTGCTGTGCATAAAATTAAACTAATGATAGTGGCTCGTTTTACCTGTTGCCGCAGCCATATAGCGGTGATAATACTAATGAGTACCGGATTGGTGCCAACGGATAATGTGCCAAGCCCTGCAGAAACATTCATCATGGCAATAACATAAATGCCAAGATAAATACTGATATTAAGTACCCCGTAAATCGCAATTTGTTTCCACTCCTGTTGTTGTGGCAAACGCTCTTTGAGAATTACATGCGAAATGAAAAGCATGATAACAGCAGCAATAAAAAAACGGGTAACCGCTATTACAAATGGTTGTGCAGATTGCAAACCAATTTTTGTGGCAGCAGATGCAGATGCCCAAAGGACAGCGAATACAATTCCTGCCAGTACTAATTTTATACGATAACCTCCGACATCTTTCATTCAAACAAAATTAAAGCAGAAGATATTGATAAATGAAGTGAATAAAAAATCAGTGTTGTCATTATCATGAAGGACTTAGATTTTTATACCGTTAACTTACAGGTGCAATAAAAATCATGCTGCAACAAAACCAATCTCATTTTTTCTTTTGAGAAATATTCATTATTTCACAATCAATTTAAAGAAACAGAAATGTACCAGGAGATAAAATATGTGAGTGCTGAAAAAGCTTTGTCTGTAATTCAAAGTAACCAACGGGTGTTTATGCATGGCAGCGCCTGTACACCTTTGCACATGATGAGAGAGCTGGCAAAGCAAAGTTATCGTTTACAAAATGTAGAACTGGTTTCTATCACTG
Source organism: Chitinophagaceae bacterium (assembly GCA_031368105.1). GTDB lineage: Bacteria > Bacteroidota > Bacteroidia > Chitinophagales > Chitinophagaceae > Ferruginibacter. Next base: position 16,909 of record JANLQY010000105.1, on the reverse strand, counting down.
TATTTGGAGATATCGAAATAGATAAGCCACAATACAAGGACAGTTTTCATATCAACTCTTTATTTGTATCCGCCTCGGTAAGGCAGGCTGTTAATGAAGGAAGGGCTGATTTTGTCCCGGTATTTTTAAGTGATATTCCTGATCTGTTCAAAAGTATTTTAAAACCAGATGTGTCCATCATACAAGTATCGCCGCCAGATGAACATGGTTATTGTACATTGGGTGTATCGGTGGATATTGCACGGTCTGCTGTTTCCAATTCTAAATATATCATTGCACAAATAAATCCAAAAATGCCCCGTACACATGGTGATGGTGCTGTACATACCAGCCGGTTTACACATTGTGTATTTCATGAAGAGGAATTACCACAGATAGACTACGGCGTAAAAATGGGACCGGATGAAATAACCATTGGTAAGTATGTAGCAGAGTTGATTGATGACGGCAGCACCTTACAAATGGGCATCGGAACCATACCAGATGCGGTTTTTAGAAGCCTGCACCACCACAAACATTTAGGCATACATACTGAAATGTGCAGCGATGGCGTGGTAGAATTATTTGAAAAAGATATTATAGATAACAGCAGGAAAAAAATACATCCTTATAAAGCAGTTACCGGTTTTGCTGTTGGTACCAATCGCCTGTATAATTATGTAAACAACAATCCAGCATTTGCATTCCTTGATATTGATTATGTAAATGATCCACATGTAATTCGCCGCAATCCAAAAGTAATTGCCATCAACAGTGCCATTGAGGTGGATATTACCGGCCAGGTATGTGCAGACAGTATTGGCTCAATTCAGTATAGTGGTATTGGTGGGCAAATGGATTTCATGCGTGGGGCAGCTTTAAGTGAAGGCGGCAAACCAATCATTGCATTAACCTCCCGTACAGGCAAAGGCGTTCCCCGTATAGTTCCATTCTTAAAACCTGGAGCTGGTGTAGTCACCACCAGGGGCCATGTGCATTATATCATTACTGAATATGGTGTGGCTTATTTGTATGGAAAAAACCTGCGCCAGCGGGCAAAGGCATTGATTGATATTTCTCATCCGGATGACAGGGAATGGCTGACGAAGGAATGTTTTGAAAGGTTTAAGATATTTCAGTTTCAACCGCTATAAATTTTACCACCCCATCCACAACATACCTACGCCGCAAATAAAAATAGTAACCCCGGCAAGTACATGCATATACCGTTCTAATTTTTGTATGCCGGAAAAAGCAAAACCAAAGTAGCCGAGCAGTACCATCGTGAGCATGGTGGCAAGGGTGCAGGTGGTATAAATAATAATGAGCAGCATCATACCCCACCAGCTATTTTGTGCGGCAGGAAAATAAAGCAGGGGTATCATGGGCTCACATGGCCCAAGGACAAAAATGATGAACATCACCCAGGGGGTTACACGAAAACGTTCCTGCGGTATTACAGCATTTCCATGGTTGTGTTCATACACATAAAGGCCACCATCATTGTCCATATCAAAATGCTTGTGTGGCTTGTTTTTGCAGAGCCTGTAAAAACTCCAGGCTGTGTAGCCAATTCCAAATGTTAGCATCACCCAACCGGCAATGCCGCCCCGTACATTTTCGAACCAGTTTATTTTGCTAAGTGACCAGCCCAAAGCTGCTCCGCCAAGACCCAGTGCCACTGAGCTAAGTACATGGCCGAGGCCACAGGTAATTGTCCAGCCGATTGTTTTAGTAATGTTCCAACCCCTTGTTTTGGAAAGTGCAATGAAAGGCAAGTAATGATCAGGACCTGTGAGTGTGTGCAGGCATGCAATGGAAATAGCTGTGATGATGAGTGCTTGCATTTCAGCCGGCATGTTGCAATGTTTTACTTGTTTGTGCCTGCAAAATTTGGGCTACCCGTTGCAGGCAGTTATACAGTTGCTCTGCACCATGTCCAAGCAGGCGGATGATTAACCCGTTTACTGGTGCAATGCTGATACCGAGTTCTATATTTTTTTCTGTTGACAATAATTCGATGATGGTTGATTGTAAAATTTTACAATCAACATTTGGCTGCAGATAAATCATACTGGTCTGGTGGGTGTAGCCTTCCAATTGCCCAATGGCGTGTACGTTTATAAGTGAAGGCTGCATCAAAAGGTTTTCTTTTATCAGTAATTTATCATTGATAAAAACTTGTGTGATGCTGTGGTATATGGAAAACAAAAATACTTCGCCGTTTAACTTTCTTCCACAGGTGAGTACTTCGCTAAAAGTAAACTGGCAGTTGTTTCCAAGATAAAAATTATTGTGTGTGCTAAAGATGGATTGCTCATGCGGCACGGATGGATGCGGCAGGAAACAGAAGGATGAATCATCTGCCACATGCACATTCAATTGTTGTGTTGCCCCGCTCTTCATGTGAAAGAGGCGCTGGTAGGCTTGTGTATGCAATTGCAATGAACAGTTTTGCTCCACTTCAATTTTCATGTTGTATTCATCGCCATCTAATATACCGGGTGATGAATTCATCAATGTCAAATGTAATTGTTGTGCAGTTTTATCTTCGGTGATGTTCGCCACTTTGAATGGTGTGGTGAAAAAGGCTTTCTTTAAATAAGAACATCCATTTCTGTCAGCAACCTGTATATGAAGTTCGGCATTCATCGGTTTAGGTTTGGTTCTTCTGCAGTTTCCAGTAAAGCATATTTTTTTATCCATCCAATCACAACATCCAATCCCTGCAGGCTCATGAGATTGGTAAATACAAATGGATTACCATTACGCATTCTCCTGGCATCGCTTTCCATCAAAGCAAGGTCTGCATTTACATAAGGAGCCAAATCAATTTTATTGATAATGAGCAAATCACTTCTTGTAATACCGGGCCCACCTTTACGGGGTATCTTATCGCCTTCGGCCACATCAATTACAAAGATGGTTACATCTGCAAGGTCGGGGCTGAAAGTGGCGGATAAATTATCGCCCCCACTTTCTATAAAAATAATTTGAACATCAGGAATTCTTGCGGCCATTTCTTCTACAGCTTCTAAGTTCATGCTGGCATCTTCACGAATGGCTGTGTGAGGGCAGCCGCCTGTTTCCACACCAATAATTCTTTCGGCAGGCAGTAAAGAGTTCTTTGTTAAAAACTCTGCATCTTCTTTTGTGTAGATGTCGTTGGTAATTACGGCAAGGCTGTAATCCTTACTCATGGCTCTACTCAGCCTTTCTATCAATGCGGTTTTGCCGGAGCCTACTGGTCCTGCTACGCCTATCTTTATATAGTTTCTGTTCATTTTTTTGATTACACGAATTGTTACGAATTACACTAATTTTTTTATTTTTTGTACTTGGCTTCTGTACTATTATTAAGCATAGTTGTGTCACTCACTTGTACTTTTATATCTTTATTCATCAACTAAACTTTCTAAACAATCTAAACTCCTAAACCAATTCTCAACTTATATACAACCTTGAGTACAATTGTTCATGTTGCATACAACGGATATCAAAACCGGTACAACAAAGTCCGATTAAATCTTTATCAGGCAGCATGGATTGTTCTGCTAACTGCTGCATTAATGGAAGCAAAGAAAATAATATTTCCTGCCCATCCTGCTGGCCAAGCGGAATAAGCTTTACGCTGTTTGTTACAAAGCCTGCTGCTGCATTATAATAAAATCCATGCAAGGCATCCTGTTTTGTAATTCCCAATCCATGTGCAATCAAACCAAACGCAATGCAATAGTTGCCGCTGGTTTGTTGAGATTGTACCAATTTACTGTAAGCCTTTATTAATTCATTATTTATTTGCGATTGAAAAATTTTTTGTAACCTCATGCCTAACTTTTTGCTGGCCTGCCGTATTTCAATGGGCAGCTTTACTGCGGTACATTCTTCATCCAATGCTAAAATTATTTTCAAATTATTTTCTGCTGAAGCATCATACGCCAGTGAAACAAAAGCAGCATCTGTAAACTGCAGGTTGCGGCTCAGCATTTCTGTTATGAATGACTTTGCAGTTGATTTATTGTGTACAATATTTTGCTGCACATAAGTTTCCAAACCGGCAGAATGGGAGAAACCACCGATCGGTAATGTGGGGTCTGACAAATGCAGCAGGGATAACAACCCCCCCCTGCCCCCCAAAGGGGGGTTCTCGAAGTCTGAATATTTTTTAGTTTCCTTCATTAATTTGTAAGAGGTTGAATTCATTTCTGAAATCGTTTAAAATTACACAGCATTATTTTGATAGTAAATTATCCATCTCAGGCACCTGCATTTAATCCCCCTTTGGGGGGGCAGGGGGGCTTGGACTTGTTAGTTTCATGATCTTCGAAAACAAACTATCGTTACTGCCATCATAGTGAGGCGACACCGTTGTTTTTAATGGCTGCAATAGTTTTCTTTTTTCTTTTATTATAGTATAGCCCTGCGCTGATAACAATTTATACAAAGGCATTTCAAACGGTACCAACAATTGATCTGCTTCATAAAATAAAGGCAAATGCTTATTGCCAATTTCATAACACACGGATGCCATTTCAAACATATTTTTTGGCTGCACCACAATACAATCACAAGAATTAATTGATACTGCAATAATTGTTTCATCATCTGCAAACAACACATCACCTTCTGTCAACTCCGGATTTTCATTCAAAAATTTTACAGAAATATCCTTTCCTGACCGAGTTGTTTTTCTCAATATTCGTTTTCTTGCTTCATACCATTCCAACAAAATATAATCAACCTGCCGATGATTGATTTCAAACATTTCAAGATTCCCTATTTTATTTTGTATCAGCATTAAACTTGTATTTAAAAATTCGTTTCAATCCGTCTTAACCATTGGCATCAGCGTTCCCATCAAAATAAAAAATACCGCTGCGTCAGTGGTAACTCTTTCATTGGCGCACAGGTAATGTGTACGCCATCTACTTTTACTTCGTAGTTCTCCGGGTTCACATCAATCTGTGGTGTGGCATTGTTATGTATCAAATCTTTCTTGCCAATGTTGCGGCAGTTTTTTACCGGCAGTATCATTTTCTGCAGCTGGTATTGCTGCACAATATTTTTCTCCAAAGAAATTTTTGAAACAAATGTTGCACAAGTATTGTGCAAAGCCTTGCCTGCAGCGCCAAACATGTGGCGATAAATAACCGGCTGTGGTGTTGGGATAGATGCATTAGGGTCACCCATTTTGGCTGCGATGATCATTCCTCCTTTAATCATCATTTCCGGCTTTGCTCCAAACAATGCAGGCTTCCACAAAACAATATCTGCTAATTTTCCCGGCTCAATAGAACCCACATATTCACTGATGCCATGAGTGATGGCAGGATTGATCGTGTATTTGCTCACATATCTTTTCACTCTGAAATTATCATTTTCTTTTCCTTCATCTTCGGGCAAAGCACCTCGTTGCACTTTCATTTTGTGTGCCGTCTGCCAGGTTCTTGTGATGACTTCTGCTACCCGGCCCATTGCCTGGCTGTCACTGCTCATCATACTAAACACACCCATATCATGCAAAATATCTTCTGCAGCAATTGTCTCCGGCCTTATACGGCTGTCGGCAAATGCAACATCTTCCGGCACTGATGGATCGAGGTGGTGACAAACCATCAGCATATCCAGGTGTTCATCAATCGTATTTATTGTGTAAGGCCTTGTTGGGTTAGTTGAAGATGGCAACACATTCGGATACATCGCCGCCTTGATAATATCCGGCGCATGCCCGCCACCGGCACCTTCTGTGTGGAATGTATGTATCACTCTTCCATTAATTGCCGCAATGGTATCTTCTAAAAATCCACCTTCATTTAATGTGTCGGTGTGTATGGCAATTTGTATATCCAACTTATCGGCAATTTGCAAAGCTGCATCAATCACCGCCGTAGTGCTGCCCCAGTCTTCATGAATTTTTAATCCCAATGCACCCGCTTCAATCTGTTCTTCTAATGGTGCTAAGGATGCACAATTACCTTTTCCAAAAAAACCGAGGTTCATTGGATAAGCTTCTGCAGCTTCCAGCATTTTTTGAATATTCCATGCACCAGGTGTTACTGTTGTGGCATTTGTTCCATCAGCAGGGCCGGTGCCACCGCCAATCATGGTGGTGATACCACTGAACAATGCATGGTCAATTTGTTGCGGACAAATAAAATGTATGTGTGTGTCAATGCCCCCGGCTGTTGCGATCAAACCTGCACCACCATGTACTTCTGTGCTTGCGCCAATTACCATGTTAGGGGTAATACCTTCCATGGTATCAGGGTTGCCTGCCTTGCCAATACGCACAATTTTTCCGTCCTTAATTCCAATATCCGCTTTTACAATTCCCCAATGGTCAATGATCATCACGCTGGTAATTACAAAATCCAATACCCCTTCTTTTCGTGTAGCCGTTCCCGATTGTGCCATACCGTCCCGGATGGTTTTGCCGCCGCCAAACTTTGCTTCATCACCATACACGGTATAATCTTTTTCTATTTCAATAAACAATTCGGTATCGCCGAGACGTACTTTATCTCCCGTAGTTGGGCCATACATGTTGGCGTATTTAATGCGGGTTATATGCATGTTTAGAAGTTTAGTTGGTTTAGAAAGTTTAGGGTTGGTGCTCAATTACTTTCCATTCCTTATTTCATATTTCTTATTCCTTATTTAACCACACCATTTGTCAAATTATTAAATCCTACAATTTTTTTATTCCCTCCAAATGAAACCAGTTCTACCGTTTTCTCTTCGCCGGGTTCAAAACGTACCGCTGTGCCTGCGGCAATATTTAATCGCATACCGAGTGCCTTTTCTCTTTCAAATTTCATTTGCTTATTTACTTCATAAAAATGAAAATGAGAACCTACCTGCACAGGACGGTCGCCGGTGTTGACAACTGTTACCGTGGTAGTTTTTCTGCCTGCGTTAATTTCAATATCGCCTTTTGCAATGATGTATTCGCCTGGAATCATGGAAGTTTAAAGTTTAATGGTTAAAAGCTGGTTTAGGGGTTTAGAAAGTTTAGTACGCTGTTTTGTTACTTTCTTATTTCACATTTCTTATTCCTTATTTAATCGGATCATGCACCGTAACCAGCTTGGTACCATCAGGAAAAGTAGCTTCAATCTGCACATCATGAATCATCTCCGCAATGCCTTCCATTACATCCCTTCTTGATAAAATAGTGGTGCCGTATTGCATCAGTTCTGCAACCGTTTTGCCATCACGGGCGGCTTCCTGTAAATGACTGCTGATAAGCGCTATGGCTTCAGGATAATTTAATTTTAATCCTCTTGCTTTTCTTTTTGCTGCCAGTTCGCCGGCTAAAAAAAGCAATAATTTTTCTGTTTCTCTTGGTGATAAGTGCATGCCTTAATTCTTTAATTATTTCAATATGCTGGCAGGCAATCGAAGAAATGAATAGAAGCGTTAAGATAGTAAAAAAACTACTACAAAACCGGGCAGACTTTTTTATTGTGTTGACAATATTTTTTTTGTTTGAACGATTTATATAAGTGAACAGGCAATCACGTGGATTGCAAATTAAAAACCAATATCCATGTTTAAATTATTCCGCTACCCAATTTTAGCGTCAGCCATATTTTTTTTGATGGGATTTACTCCTCTTAATCATACCGGGCTTGTTATTTCAAAAAACATCAATGCTGCAGGAGAAATTACTAACAAATACGAAGAATGGCAGCTGTCAAACATTGGTATTTCAAAACAATTATTTGACTATGCGGTAAAGGGTTACAAATATTTAGCCGGTAAAAAAAATTTACACAATACAGATATCATCAGCATTGCGGACCTCAGTAAACCCTCCACCGAAAAACGTTTGTATGTAATCAATATCAATACGGGTGAAGTGTTATTCCATGCTTTGGTAGCACATGGCAAAAATTCCGGGCAAAAATACGCCACCAATTTTTCCAATGATGAATCTTCTTTTGAAAGCAGCCTGGGTTTTTATATTACCACAGATACTTATGAAGGCAAACACGGATATTCACTAAGGCTGAATGGTTGTGAGAACGGATTTAATGACAATGCCTTCAAAAGAGCAATCGTAGTGCATGGTGCCGATTATGTAAGTGAATCATTTATTGAGCAAAATGGTTACCTCGGCAGGAGCCACGGATGCCCGGCAGTACCGGCACAGCTTAGCAAAAAAATTATTGATGTGATAAAAAACGGCAGTTGCCTGTTTGTATATTCTCCCTCAAAAAAATACTTATCCCGATCGGCCATTTTGAATAGTTGATCCTTACCTTTTATTGTTAGGCACGACAGAAGAAGAGAAGCCCTGGTTTAATACCGGGGCCTTTTCGTTATGACATCACAACAACAGTAGCTACCAGCTGGCAAATGATACCGAGCAAGAGTCCTGTATAAATTTCTTTTGGCTGATGATCGCTTATAATCATGCGGCTGCTGCATACTATGCCTGCAAGTAATAATACTACACACAAAGGAACTGTCATCAGCATGGTATTTTGCTGCATGATAATAATAAACAATCCAATAATGCCTCCCATGCCGATGGCGTGCATGCTTATTTTAAAATAAATATTGGCCATCAACGCTGCGGAAGAGGAAAGAAAAACGGCGAAGGTAAAAGAGGTTAGTATAAGTGGGATTTCATTTTGGTTTTTAAAGACCTGGTAACCCCAGAAAAAAAAAATGCCGCTGGCGATGTAAGGGATGATCCTGTCTTTTTGTGTTTTAAGAAAAATAGAATCGATAAAGCCAAGACCTTTTAATAACAAAACTGTTATTAGCGGAAAAAATATCATGCTGTATGCTACCCTTACCAGCAGCCATGCTTTTTGCCCTGATCCAAAACCTGCAAAATAATTAGGATGTATAAAGCCTAAAAAATAAGTTACGTATAGCGGTATAAAAAGTGGGTGAAAGAGATAAGAAAAAAAATGGGCAGCAAATCTCAGCACGGGTGAGTGTGTATTTTCTTTTTCAACAACCTGTTCGGCTACATTCATACTTATTGTTTTGCGTTTGCAAAAATAACAGTAAGTAAGCTATATTGGAAAAATGAAATGGATGCTGGTTAATACTTTCCACCATATTATTTAGTTTGCCGCAGATTACACGGATTAACACAGATAAATTTGTTGCACAAATTTATCCATTCGAAATATGGTTTTTGTATTAAACCCTTTTAGGTCCTGCCTGCCGGTAGACAGGGATGGGGTTACAATTCCTTTCTCAGCCTTGCTACAGGTACATTTAGTTGTTCCCTGTATTTGGCTACGGTTCTTCTTGCAATGTTGTAGCCTTTTTCCTGCAGCAGTTCGGTAAGCCTCTCATCGCTCAGTGGATTTTTTTTGCTTTCTGCTTCTATCAGGTCGCTCAATATTTTTTTCACTTCTCTTGTACTTACTTCTTCGCCACTGTCTGTCTGCAAACTTTCGCTGAAGAAAAATTTAAGGCGGTAAGTGCCAAACTCTGTCTGCACAAATTTGCTGTTGGCTACCCTGCTTACTGTACTGATATCAAGATTGGTTTTTTCGGCAATGTCTTTTAAAATCATTGGCCGCATTTCTGTATCATCGCCGGTAAGAAAAAAGTCATACTGGTAATTCATAATAGCGTCCATGGTGCTTAGCAAAGTATGCTGCCGTTGCTTGATGGCATCAATGAACCATTTGGCCGAATCAATTTTTTGTTTGATAAAAAGTACTGCTTCTTTTTGGCGCTTGTCTTTTTTACTGCCCCTGTCATAATCTTTCAGCATATCCCTGTAACCTTCGCTGATACGCAGGTCTGGGGCATTGCGGCTGTTGAGGGTAAGCTCTAATTTTCCTGCATTATTAATGATAAAAAAATCTGGTATTACATAACCTTCTCCTTTACCAGTCTCACCAATATTGCCGCCGGGCTTGGGGTTTAGCTTTATTATCTGGTTGATGATCTCTCTTAATTGCTCATCATTGATACTTAATCCACGCTGTATTTTTTCGTAGTGTTTTTTTGTAAACTCATCAAAATATTTGTCCAGCACTTTAATCGCCATTTCCACATGGTCTCCCTCCCTTGCCCTTTTTTCCAACTGGATGAGCAAACATTCCTGCAGGTTCCTGGCACACACGCCGGGTGGATCAAATTGCTGTATTTGTAAAACGAGACTTTCTATTTCTTCTTCGGAGGTTTGCACATTTTGCCTGAAGGCAAGATCATCTACAATGGCACTGATTTCCCTGCGGAGATAGCCATCATCATCTAAGTTACCTATAATTTGCTCTGCTACTTTTTGCTGGTGATCATTTAGGTTTAACTGACCAAGCTGCTCCAGCATCAGTTCATTAAACCCGGTTTCTACTTTGTGGGGAATTGTTTTATTATCATCCGCTTCCGGATAATTATCGTCCTTCATTTTATAATCGGCAATGTCATCATCACCATCCTGCACATAATCGCTAATGTCAATATTATCATATTCAGATTCACTGCCATCCAGGTCAAACTCATCTTTTTCTTCTTCAAATTCCTCGGTGGTATCATTCTCAAATTCTTCAGTCTCTTCTTCATCACTTGCTTCCAATGCCGGATTTTCTTCCAGTTCTTCTTTTATGCGTTCTTCCAACAGGGCTGTAGGCACCTGCAGCAGTTTCATCAACTGTATTTGCTGTGGTGATAATTTTTGTAGCTGCCGCTGGTATAGTCCCTGACTTAAACTCATATTATTTGCCCCGGATATTAATGGGGTGATTAATTATTATTAAGGTTTCATTTTTACTAAACTGGTTGCCCGGTTTATTTTTATTATTAACGAATAAACAAACCGCATAGTCTGTAAAAACGTAAATTTACATACAATGACCTTTTTAATGTGAATAAAAATTCTAAAATTTTATTTTTTTGCATGATTTTTGTTACCAGCTTTTCTTTTGCTCAAATAGCTACGCAACAAAAAGCTCATTTATTATTACTCCAAAAGAGCATACAACCCTTTGCTGTAAAGAATTTTTCCTTTTCAAAAACTACTGTGCTTAACAACAGCAACAAACCTTTTTTATCTCCCGATTTTTATGCAAGGCAGCTTGGATTTTTTTGTAAGCAGGAAATAAAATTTGACAAGGTTACAAAAATTCCATTCCGGTTCAGGTTGGGAAGTGTGGAGGAATGTAACCGATTGGAGGGGAAGCAAAAAGTTTATTAAAAAAGTGATTTATATTTCACTCCATTACCGGCACTGCCGCAGCCTCTTTAAAATAATTCAACCGCAAACTATCGCTCCATCCATTGGGGTTGCTTTCAAAATTTTTGCTGCTAAAAAATACTATCCCTTTAATATTGGGTGTATTTCTCAACGCTTCAATTTGCCTGGGCAGTTGTTTTTTATCCCTCCAGGCAGCATTGCTGTTGGCTTTATAAATACCAAGGCCGATGTAGCAATGTTTGCCATAAGTATGTTTGCTCCACCAGTTTAGCAGCAATTCGTAAGGCGCTTTGCGATGGCCAATTTCCCAGTACAGCTGTGGAGCTACATAATCAATCCAATCATTTTTTAACCACAATAAAATGTCTGCATACAGGTCATCGTAGTTTGATTGGGAGCCATTTGTTTTACTGCCATTTACCGGATCCCGGTCTGCATTTCTCCACACGCCAAAGGGGCTGATACCAAACTGGCATTTTTTATTTTCCTTTTTAATGACCCGGTGCAGCATGGCTATAATCGAATCTGTATTGCTCCTTCTCCAGTTATCTCTTGTTAATCCACTACCATACAAACGGAAGGTAGCATCATCAGGAAATTGTCTTCCTTCTAAAGGATAGGGATAAAAATAATCATCAAAATGAATGGCATCCACCGGGTACCTGCTCACTACATCTTTTACCACAGCTGTTACATATTGCTGCACTTCTTTATTGCCTGGATCAAAATATCTTTTGTCGCCATAAGTTAAAAACCACTCGGGGTGCAGGCGGGTAATATGTGTGGCCGACAAAACAGATTTACCAATACTAAACTCTGCCCGGTAAGGATTCATCCAGGCATGAAAGACCATGTTTCGTTTATGCGTTTCTGTAATCATAAATTCTAATGGATCATAATAAGGAGATGGCGGCTGGCCCTGCACGCCGGTAAGCCACACACTCCAGGGCTCGTATGGGGACGGATAAAACGCATCGGTGCAGGGGCGAACCTGTACTACCACTGCATTCATGCCATTGCGCTGGTGCATGTCCAGCAGTTTTATAAATTCTACTTTTTGTGAATCGCTGTTGAAATTTCCCTGGCTTGGCCAGTCAATATTATCCACCGTAGCTACCCATACGCCTCTGAATTCTGGCTTGGCCTGCGCTGTTGTATTTTTACAAATGATAAGCAGAAAAAACGAAAAAATTATTGCCGGGAAAAGGCACTTGCATATTTTCATTGAACAGGTTCTTAATTTGATTGCCGGATTTTATCTAACAATTGGTTGAATGTTTTTGCCTCTGATTCACTGAGTGATTTTACGATGGCCTCTATGTCTGTATCATGTTTATCTAATCGTTGCAACAGTTTTCTTCCTTTATCGGTGATGGTAACATCCACCAGACGCTTGTCTTTTTTACTGGTTACTTTTTTAGTAAGGCTTTTTAGTACCAGCCTGTCCACAATTCGGCTGGTATCGCTCATTTTATCCAGCATCCTTTCTCTTATTTGCAGGGTAGATAATGGCGTATTGCTTCCCCTCAAAATACGCAGGATATTGAATTGCTGGGGTGTAAGATCTTCCTTTTCTAAAATATGTTTGATCCGCTCGGTCGTCCAGTTGTAAGTATATACCAGGTTAACGATTGCCTTTTGGTATTCGCTTTTAAAAATTCGCTGGTTAATGTCATTCTCTATACCCATACATCTAATTTGGTGATTTGATGATTTGGAAATGAAATGCTGCATCCTGATTTACGAACAGCTTTTCATAACGATAGTGTTCCCCTTATTTTCAAATCTCCAAATCAAATTATTATCAAATCAATTAATCTTTCCACACATTTACTCCCTCGCTACAGTTGGCGCAGATATCAATATTTTTTCTGCTTTTCATCAGTTCGCTTCTAAACTGTTTGTAATTATCATTGTGCCACACTTCTTTAAAACTCTGGTTTTTTAAATTGCCCAACTGGTGCAGGGCATCTTTATCAAAACAGCAGGGCACCACCAATCCATCCCAGGTAATTACATTGGCATGCTGCATTTTCCAGCAGCGGTTGGCCAGTTTATTTTTAGCCGTGTAGCTGCCATCTTCATTTTTTTTGTAGCGGCTAAACTTATCCGTTACCGGGATCAGGTTATTGGGGTCTGTTTCATAATCATACACCTGCGCTGTTTTAAACCTCACTTCATCCACGCCAACTTCTTTTGCCAGGCGCTTAATATCTTCCACCTGGTGTTCGTTGGGCTTTACCACTAAAAATTGAAAGAATATAAATGGCGTTTTACTATTCAATTCTTTTTTCCATTTTACAATATTCTTTGCTCCTTCTATTACCTTATCAATATTTCCTCCTACCCGGTATTGCTGGTACACATCCTGTGTGGTGCCGTCTATTGAAATGATCAGCCTGTCGAGGCCGCTTTCCACAGTTCGTTTTGCATTGGCATCATTGAGGTAATGGGCGTTGGTGGAAGTGGCGGTATAAATTTTTTTATCTGCAGCATATTTTACCATATCCAAAAAATCAGGATTGAGGTAAGGCTCACCCTGAAAATAAAAGATAAGGTAAAGCAACTCTTTGTTAATTTCATCAATTGTTTTGCTGAAAAAATCTTTTTGTAACATGCCAGTTGGCCTCGTAAAAGCCCTAAGCCCACTGGGACATTCGGGGCAGCGAAGATTGCAGCTGGTGGTGGGTTCAAAAGAAATAGAAACAGGGTAGCCCCACTGAACCGGTTTGTTCAAAAGCCTGCTGGCATAAAAACTGCTCAACACTTTTACGCCATTCCAAAACCTTGCAGGAGTAAGCTTGCTCAATAAATTTATACTATCATTCCAATTGACCCTGGGCATAGTACAAAGTTAGCTGATAAGCAAGATATAATTACTTCCACAGTACCACTGCATAGATAATCTTTCGCAAAAAGGAAATCAATAATCTTTCAGTTGATGTAAAATAAAAAGGCCGGTAATTCTATTTACCGGCGGTTTTCATTGAGGGTTTAATAAGATTTATTTTAACCGGGCTGCACTTGATTCCTGCAATGCATCACTCATATTCTGTTCAAAATTATCAGGCTCTTCTATTTTAACCGGTTTAAAAATGAGGTTGTTTTTGATGAAATTTTCATAGTTGGCAAATATTACATTCAGCGTAATAAAGTTCATTACATACGCTTTTGTTTCAGCAGGCAGGTATTTTTTTATCTCCCAAAAATTGGGTTTTTCTTTACCCGACTTTTTCATAGCAGACCAAACATTCCCCACACCACAATTGTAACTTGCCACCACCAGCAGCCAGTTGTCATCCAGGTTCTGCCTCCTGTCTCTTAAATACCTTGCAGCAGCTACCGTAGCTTTATTAAAATTCTTCCGGTCGTCTTTTTGTTTTGCTGTTGCTTTTGATTTCTCTTTTGATTTTTTATTTTTCTTACTCAACAATTGTTTACTTTCTTTTTCTTGTACGGCTATTTTTAATCCGTACTCTTTTGCCACTACGTCCATAAATTGCCAGTAGCCTACTGCTCCGGCGGATGATACAGCATTGCCATTATAAGCAGACTCCAGTGTTAGCAATACTTTCAATTCTTCCGGCAGATTGTGTTTTTTTAAAATGGCGGCGGCTTTTGGTAACAGCAGTTTCCCTTTTTTGTACATTCTTACCAGGTAATCTTTTCTTTTGGCACTGAAGTTTTCAATATACTCACTGGCCTCTGCTTCGTTTCCTTTTAATATTTCTGGGAATACAACATTGGCTTCTTTTACAAAATAATTTGCAGCGCTGTGCTTATCAACCAAAGCCAATAATTTTCTTTTGGAAGAATCAGTTTCGTAAGATTGTGAAAAAGATTGTTGCGCTGCAAGAAATAATATTCCAAATAATAAACAGCGCATAAAAGCGGACTGTTGCGGAGGGAGGGTTTTCATTAATATCATACTTAATTATAAATGGATTTAAAACTGGGGCCGGCAAAACTAACGAATGGAACCTAAAATTATTGCCCACTTTGGGCCAGGTTACTGTTAATGTTGCTTAAAAAAGGGAATCATTTAAAAAAATAATTTTCAATTAAAAGCATTGCTGCATTTTTACAGGGTATTTAATAAACCAGTGGCAAAAAAGAAATCCCAATCAACGGCAGGCGTTATTCTATTTATTGTATTTATGCTGGCTGCAACTGCAGCGGTATTTTATTATACCTCCAAACCAAAATTTGTCCGCTATCCAGCATTTGGCATTGATATCCCGGTCAGCTATTCCATACATGGTATTGATGTAAGCCACCACCAGAGCGATATTGACTGGGATGATGTGAAAGCCATGCAGATAAAAAATATACAGATCGGTTTTAGTTTTATAAAGGCTACAGAAGGGGCAGATGATATGGATGAAAATTTTAAAGCCAACTGGAAGCTGGTAAAAATAGCCGGTATTCCCCGTGGTGCCTATCATTTTTTTAATCCTGCAAAAAGTGGAAAACTGCAGGCGCAAAATTTTATTGAAACAGTAAGGCTGCAACACGGCGACCTGCCACCAGTGCTGGATGTAGAACAGATTTACAGTATCAGCAAAGCAGACCTTCAACAAAGAGTAAGCGAATGGCTTACAGCAGTTGAAAACCATTATAAGGTAAAGCCCATCATTTATACCGGCGCAGATTTTTATACCAAGTATTTAGCCGGCAAATTTGATGATTACCCTTTGTGGGTGGCACATTATTTTGTAAGAGACAGGCCCCGTGTTAAAAGAGCCTGGACCTTTTGGCAACACAATGAAGCCGGGCATGTAAATGGTATTGAAACCTTTGTTGACTTTAATGTGTTTAATGGCGACAGTACCGATTTTGCCAACCTGCTCATCAAATAATTACACAAAGCTTTTTATTTCAGCAGTAAAAGCAGAACTTTAAATTTCAAATTTTTTTATGGAGCCGGAAGTAAAAGCATTTTTGCTGATGATTGTAAATTCCATTTCAATGGCAATGCTGTGGCTGCTGGCAAATATGACTGTTGGTATTTATTTTAATTATGCTTTTTTTGATGAAAGTCCTTCGCTGAGTAATATTATTTTCTACCTCTTTCTTATAACAAGTTTTATTTTCCTATTCCTTTACCTCAGAAAAAAATGGAAGGGGTTTAAAGAAATTGGTGAGTAAAATTATTTTGTGTACAGA
This sequence comes from Chitinophagaceae bacterium, assembly GCA_031368105.1. Taxonomy (GTDB): domain Bacteria; phylum Bacteroidota; class Bacteroidia; order Chitinophagales; family Chitinophagaceae; genus Ferruginibacter. The sequence continues at coordinate 591 of JANLQY010000105.1, read as the reverse complement.
TAGCAGACACAATGATTTATCCATTTTATTCTGCCATCAATTTCCTGACGGTCTCTATTTCTTTTAACCAGTCATAACCTTCTAAAGTAGTTTTTATAACAGTTCCATTTTTATCTAATAAAAAAGTGGTTGGGTAAGCATGGATGCCAAGCTCAGCCATGGTTTTTGCAGATTGCAGGAACAAAATTTTATCCGATGAAAATCTTTTCCGGAACAAAATCTGTTTCTCTGCAGGCTCGTCAGAAATATATAGTACTTTAAATTTTTCTGAATTAATATCTGTTGCCAGCTGATTCAATTCCGGTGTTTCTCTGGCACAGTCAATGCACCAGGTTTGGTAGCAGGATACAATTACGACACTTCCTTTAAAGTCATTGATGGTTATTTTTTGGTTGTTGTCAATGCCCGTTAACGCTGCAGCTGCAAACTTCTTGGCAGGTGGAAATAACTGGCGGATATGTGATCTTCCCATCCAGGCGGCGGCCAGTAAAATAAAAAGGCCTGTCAATATTTTTTGCTGATGTTTTTTCATTTTAAAGGATTGCGGCTAATGAATGATTGGTCTTCTGCTTTGTTGAATTTTTTTAAAAA
>JANLQY010000085.1:0-39738 GCA_031368105.1 Chitinophagaceae bacterium | reverse complement strand
GAAGGATCAACAGGCAAAAAAAGAAAAGCAGTCGGGTATATTTTACACCGAAAAAATGACAATAAAAACAGACACAGTGGCGGCTGGGTTGGATGTGCCCTGGTGTATTGCTTTTTTACCAAATGATGAATTGCTGGTAACAGACCGGGGAGGAAAATTATACAGGGTTTCAAAAAATAAACAATTGCAGTTGATTAGTGGTGTGCCGAAAGTAGTGGCAGAAGGGCAGGGTGGTTTATTTGATGTATTGCTGCATCCGGATTTTAAAAATAACCAGTTGATTTATCTTTCTTACAGTAAATCAGAAAGTAATAATTCAGACAATGCCACTACCGCCATTATGCAGGCTAAATTAGAGGGAAATACTTTAAAAGACCAGCATGATATTTTTGTAGCAAAACCTTACAGCAGTACCCGTCACCATTATGGTGGCAGAATGGTTTTTGGAAGGGATGGCTATTTATATTTTTCGGTGGGAGAAAGAGGAAATGAAAAACAAAATCCACAAAGTTTAACCAACGACCTTGGTAAGATACACCGCATAAAAGATGACGGGAGCATACCGGCAGATAATCCATTTGTATCCAACAGCAATGCAAAGCCATCTATTTTTTGCTACGGCAACCGCAATCCGCAGGGGCTGGCAGTTAACCCTGCCACCGGTGCTATTTGGGAAAATGAACACGGCCCCATGGGAGGCGATGAAATTAATTTAATTGAAAAAGGAAAAAATTATGGCTGGCCGGTTATCACTTACGGGGTCAATTATAACGGAACGGCCATTACAGATAAAACATCGATGGCAGGCATGGAACAGCCACTGCATTTTTGGGTACCTTCTATTGCTCCCAGTGGATTGGCATTTGTACAGGGCAACCGGTACAAGGGTTGGGAGGGGGATATACTTTCAGGATCTTTAAAATTTAACTGGCTCAGCCGCTGCCATGCCGACGGCAATATTATTACCAGCGAAGAAAGCATGCTGAAAGAAGTGGGGCGCTTGAGGGATGTAAAAACGGGACCAGATGGATATATCTACATCACGGTAGAAAATCCAGGCTATGTTTTAAGACTGATGCCGGTTACTAAATAACGGCAAATCAATTTTAGAAAACCTTTACAGCTCTTGAAACAGGTAAAAAAGCTGTAAAGGTTTTTTGTAAGGGGGAAATAAATTAGATAACGATCACACTGTTGATGCCGCCAAATTCATTGGTAACTTCTTTGTCAGCTTCAGGTTCGTTTAACCATTCGTTTTCATTAACACGGTATTTAAATTGGTGTTCAGTATTCTTAGGTAAGGAAACGTCGCAGGTAAAGCTGCCATCTTTTTTCTTGCTCATAATGATTGAGTTTTCCCAATCGCTGTTCAGGCCAAGTATTTCCACTGTTTCAGCATTTTCTACAGCAAACGTGAATTTTACTTTACAATAATCTTTTGTTTTGAAATAAGTCTTTTGTACCATTTTTTTGTTTTTTGATTAAAACTTTCAGCCTTTAATACCTGATACAAAGAAAGGTAACCCTTTAATCGAAGTATTGTTATTCGGTATTGTGGATAAGTTGCAGACAGTAAATAGGAATGACTTTGAATTACACTTATCAAAAATGAAATTTTGCCCTGCTTTTTTCCCTTCAGCACTGCAGTTAAACCTTTCATAAGATTTTTTATATAAAAACTTGCCAAAACTTTAATTATGGTATTTTTGGCAATAATAAAATTTTACTTATGAGAATTGGCTGGATTATTTTTATTGTTGCCGCTATTGGCTGGCATGTGGGTTTGTACGGAATGTTTAAGAAAGCAGGCATCGAAGGTTGGAAAGCATTGGTGCCTTTTTACAATACCTGGTGCATGGTTACTAAAATGAACCTGAAAAAATATTGGTTCTTTCTTCAGTTTATTCCAATAGCAGGGCAGTTCATCAGCATCTGGATCATGATTAAATTTGTAGAACATTTTGGCCGCTTTGGTGTGGGGCATCATGCGTTAACTGTATTTCTTCCATTTATTTATTTTCCTTATCTCGGTTTTTCATCCAATGAAAGGTATGCAGGAGAACTGGTGGTAAAAAATTATAAAAAAACAGCTGCCCGTGAGTGGATAGATGCAGCCGCTTTTGCAGTAGTAGCCGCCACACTCATCCGTACTTTTGTTTTTGAAGCATACACTATTCCCACACCATCAGAAGAAAAAACATTGCTCGTAAACGATTTTCTTTTTGTAAGCAAATCGGCTTATGGCCCCCGGATTCCTAATACTCCAATCGCCATGCCTTTTGTACATCATACTTTGCCCTTCTTTAATACCAAGGCTTATGTAGAATGGATACACATTCCTTATACAAGATGGTTTGCCTCACCGGTTATAAGAAATGATGCGGTGGTATTTAATTTTCCTGCCAATGATACACTGATAAATGATGCAGCCGATAACTTCGGATCAAAGACCACTTATTATGAAGCAGTAAGATTTTGGGGAAGGGATGCCGTATGGCAAAAGTATGGTGACAGTATCATTACAAGACCGGTTGATAAAAGGGAAAATTTTATTAAAAGATGTGTAGCCATTGCAGGCGATACACTGCAGATAAAAGATGGTATTGTACATATTAATGGTGTGCCACAAACATTATTTCCACAATCAGAAAGGATGTACAGAGTAGTGGATACCAAAAATTTCTATCCTAATGAAGACAACTTAAAAGAAATTGGTATCAACATCAGGGAAGAACAGGGCGACATAAGAAGAGAAGATAATGGCGATGTGCTGGTAAATATTACCAACGAAGAATGGAGTAAACTCAGCCCAGCTAATGCTGCAAAATTTGCTACATATATTGAACCGGTAAGTAACAGGCTTTTTCCTTTTTACAATGCAGCTTCTAATTGGGGTGCTGACAATTATGGACCGTTGTGGATACCAAAGAAAGGGGAGAGTATTCAGCTTACAGCTGATAATTATATCCGCTATCAAAGATGTATTGGTGCTTACGAAGGAAATAAAATTGAAATGAAAGGCGACAAGGTTTTTATCAATGATAAAGAAGCTGCTACTTATACTTTTAAAATGAATTATTACTGGTTGATGGGAGATAACCGGCACAACTCTCTGGACAGCCGCTACTGGGGTTTTGTACCAGAAGATCATGTGGTGGGCAAGGCTTCACTAATATGGTTTAGCTGGGAGAAAGGTCCAAGATGGAAACGTATTTTCCAATCTATTAAATAATTTGACGGCAGGTATCGGGTAAGTACTTATATTTATAGTTGATATTTTTAAACCACAAAGAAAACTTTGTGGTTTTTGTTTCTAAAAAAATCTTTTTTGTGCTGGTAAAATGTTTACCACACAACAGGTGAACAAAAATAATTTTATGCAATTAAAAGATATTCAATTTTCAGTGCAGGTATATAATTCTTCAGAAGAACTGCCTGCTGCAGATGCCGCATTACTAACGGAAGCCAGGAAAATTACTCAGGTGGCTTATGCACCTTACTCTAATTTTTTTGTAGGGGCAGCAGCCATGCTTACCAATGGCAGCACCATCAAAGGAACCAACCAGGAGAATGCCTCTTACCCCGTGGGTATTTGTGCAGAGAGGGCATTGATGTCGGCTGCCGCTACTCAATTTCCTGAAGTTGGTATCAGCACAATGGCTATCAGCTATGATAATAAAAATGGCGGCAGCGGCCATCCCATTTCACCCTGCGGTATGTGCCGGCAGTTCCTGGCAGAGTTTGAAGAAAGGACTCATCAGCCAATGCGGCTAATCCTTGCCGGTATGAATGGTGAAGTGTATGTTATACAGACTGCTAAACAATTATTGCCGCTTTCTTTTACTTCAGGTGATTTGAAAAAATAACAGGTGGTTTTTATTGCTGCGTTATAAATTAAATGACCGGGGTTGTTCAAATAAGGTCACAACATTATTTTATCCAAAAGAAGGCATCAGTTTTATTTCATTCCTGTATAAGATGATTTTCCTGTCATTTTCCAACTGCTTCAGCAACCTCGATATTACCACTCTTGAAGTAGCTAGTTCATCTGCTATTAAATAATGCGACACCTTGATAACACTTGAACCGGAAAGCCGTTGCTTTTCTTTTAAATAACCAATCAACCTCTCATCCAGTTTATGAAATGCAATGCTTTCTATTGATTTCAGTAATTCAATAAAGCGTTCATTAAAACTCCGCATGATGTAATTTTTCCAGCTTGAATATTTACATAACCATTCATCTAATTTTTCATGAGGGATAGCAATCAACTCCACATCATCTTCTGCTATTGCTTTTATTTCACTTTTTTTTGCCTCTACACAACAACTGTAAGCCATCGAACAACTGTCATTGCTGGATAAATAATACAGCAGTATTTCATTGCCGTTTTCATTTAGCCTCGATACCTTAACGGTACCTTTTAAAATTACGGGCATCATACGGATATACTTGCCGTAATCCATTATCAGATCACCTTCTTTAAAACTTTGCCAGTTGCCAAACTGCTGCATTTCCATCAGCAGCCCCGGTTCAAAAATATTTTTTAAGTTATCTAAATTCATAGTGCTTTTAAATAAATAGTAAATTCCTTAAAAGGGTTGTGGTAAAGATATATCTTATCTCCGCATTGATCAATATCATGATGATAACGAAAATGATGAAAAATATTTTCAATCATTTTTCTTTACAGTCGTAATCATTTTTTATTCGTCGCAAACCCGGCAAAGACTCTTGACAGGGCAGAAAAAATATTTTTTTAAAATAATTGTCATTTTTACAAATAAAATTTATATTTGAGTAAATATTGCTGCTAAAATATGAATGATCAATATGTCATCGGGGTAGATTACGGTACTGATTCCGTACGCTCCATCATCGTAAATGCACAAAACGGCAACGAAATTGCTTCTTCCATTTTTTATTATCCACGCTGGAAAGATGGCTTGTATTGCGATGCTTCTTTAAATCAATTTCGCCAGCATCCGCTGGATTATATCGAAGGGCTGGAACACACTGTCAAGAGCAGTTTGCAACAGGCAGGCCCGGCAGTAGCTGCCAATATTAAAGCTATTTCTATTGATACAACAGGATCAACTCCGGTGGCTGTGGATGCAACAGGAACGCCACTTGCATTGCTCCCTGCTTTTGAAAATAATCACAATGCCATGTTTGTTTTGTGGAAGGATCATACTTCTGTAAAAGAAGCGGCGCAGTTAAATGAACACAAACTAAAATTTGATACAGACTACCTGCAATTTGTTGGAGGTATTTATTCTTCAGAATGGTTTTGGGCAAAGTTGCTGCACATTCTTCGGGTGGACACAGCAGTGAGGAATGCTACTTATTCCTGGGTAGAGCATTGCGACTGGATACCCTTTTTATTGTGCGGTGGAAAAGATGTTAAGCAAATGAAACGTGGCGTATGCAGTGCAGGGCATAAGGCATTATGGAGCAAAGAATTTAAAGGATTACCGCCGGATGAATTTTTCACTTCGCTTGATCCTTTATTGAAAGGATTTACAAAAAAATTATTTACTGAAACTTGTACTTCTGCAGAGGCTGCAGGAAATCTTTCTGCTCAATGGGCAGAGAAGCTTGGATTAACTACCGATGTAATTATTGGCGTTGGAGCATTTGATGCACACATGGGTGCCGTGGGTGGACAAATTGAACCTTATCATTTAAGCAAAGTGATGGGCACTTCCACCTGTGATATGCTGGTGGCGCCAATTGCAGCCGTAGAAGATAAATTGATAAAAGGAATTTGCGGACAGGTTCCGGGCTCAGTAATACCAGGTATGATGGGGATGGAAGCAGGCCAGTCAGCATTTGGTGATGCGTACGCATGGTTTAAAAATGTGCTGGCCTGGCCATTACAAAAACTGTTGCCGAAGTCTGCATTGATTGATGCTGATTTGGCTGCTAAACTAATAGAAGAAATTTCCGGCAATATTATTTTTGAATTGAGCAAACAGGCAGAACAAATTATACCGGATGAACAAACTGAATTGGGATTGGATTGGCTGAATGGCCGCCGTACACCTGATGCAGATCAATTATTAAAAGGTGTGTTGACTGGATTAAATTTAGGGACAGATGCTCCAAGAATATTCAGGGCAATTGCGGAAGCAACCTGTTTTGGTGCCAAAGCAATTGTTGACAGGTTCAACCAGGAAGCTGTGCCGGTAAAGGGTTTGATAGGGATTGGCGGTGTGGCAAAAAAATCTCCATTCATCATGCAGATGATGGCCGATGTTATGGATATGCCCATCCGCATTCATAAATCTGAACAGACCTGTGCTTTAGGAGCAGCTATGTTTGCTGCAACTGTTGCAGGCATTTATTCAAAAGTGGAAGATGCCATGCAGGCAATGGGCCAGGGCTTTGATGCTACTTATTATCCTGATCCGGAAAGGGCAGCAGTGTATGGTAAACGTTATATTCGTTACCAGCAATTAGGACAATTTATCAGCGATAAAAAAATGGTTGCTGCTTTAAATGAAACTGTGTATGAGTAAGTATAATTCAATTCAACAGGCGGCTTACGAAGCCAATATGCAGTTGCCAAAATTGGGATTGGTGCTGTACACATTTGGCAATGTAAGTGCCGCCGACAGGGCATTAGGTGTATTTGCCATTAAGCCAAGTGGTGTGCCTTATGATTTGCTGTCACCGGATAAAATGGTGATTGTAGATTTTGATGGTAAGACAGTGGAAGGCACACTTCGTCCTTCATCGGATACGCTTACACATGCGGTGCTGTACAAACACTGGGAGAACATTGGCGGCATTGTTCATACTCATTCTAATTACGCCACTGCATGGGCTCAGAGCCAGCGTGACATTCCTATTTTTGGTACCACACATGCTGATCATAATACAGTTGACATTCCCTGTGCCGCACCAATGAGTGATGAAATGATCCGGGGTAATTATGAATATGAAACTGGTTTCCAGATTATGAATGCATTGAAAGAAAAAGGGTTGACTTATGAAGATATTGAAATGATACTGGTGGGAAATCATGCGCCATTTACCTGGGGCAAGACTGCAGAGAAAGCAGTGTACAACAGTGCTGTACTGGAATCTATTGCTCAGATAGCTTTGCTGACAGAACAGATAAATCCGAAAGCCCCAAGGTTAAAAGATTCATTGATAAAAAAACATTTTGAAAGAAAGCACGGGCCGGATAGTTATTATGGACAATAGCCTTGATGTCTGATGTCTGATTTTTTGATGTCGGATTTGTGAAGCGTTTTTTGGTTTGAAAGGCTTTGATTTTATTCGTGATAAATGAAATATGTGATTTTTGATTTAGGATTTTTGATTCGTGAAGCCTGGAGGGCTGACATTAATATAGAATAGCAGTTGATTGAATTTGATAAGAAACCCTGAAAGGGTGACATTAGTTTGTGATAATGTGATTAAAGATCAATAAAGAAATAATTGTACAAGTGAGTGACACAACGATGCTCAATGAAGTACAAATGTTTGTTCCAAAAAAATAAAAAATTATTTATGATACAGTTGAAAGAATTTGAAGTTTGGTTTGTAACGGGCAGCCAGCATTTATACGGAGAAGAAACATTGAAGCAGGTAGCTTCGCATTCACAAACCATTGCAGCATCACTGGATGCTGATAAAAGTATTCCGGTGAAAGTGGTTTTTAAACCAACGGTAAAAACTACAGAAGAAATTTACAGCATTTGCCAGGAAGCCAACAACGCAAAAAATTGTATCGGCATCATTGCCTGGATGCATACTTTTTCTCCTGCAAAAATGTGGATTGGCGGATTGAAAATTTTACAAAAACCATTGTGCCATTTGCATACACAGTTCAACCGTGACATTCCGTGGAATGATATTGACATGGATTTTATGAACCTAAACCAGAGTGCACATGGCGACAGGGAATTTGGTTTTATTGTAAGCCGCATGCGGATGAACCGCAAAGTGGTGGTGGGGCATTGGCAGGATTCCGAAGTAATCCAGGAACTGAACACCTGGTGCAGGGCTGCTGCCGGATGGAACGATTGGCAGGGCGCAAAATTTGTACGCTTTGGTGATAACATGCGCTATGTTGCAGTAACGGATGGTGACAAAGTAGAAGCAGAATATAAATTTGGTTATGCTGTAAATACACATGGTATTGGCGACCTGGTAAAAGTGATCAATGAAACCAGCGATGCATCGATTGATGCATTGATAAAAGAATATGAAGAGCAATATACTTTGAGTGCATCTTTGAAAAAAGATGGTGAACAATATTCATCTTTAAGAGAAGCTGCAAAGATTGAAATTGGGATGAGGGCATTTTTGGAAGCAGGAAATTATAAAGGTTTTTCTGATACTTTTGAAGACCTGCATGGTATGGCACAACTGCCGGGCATTGCTGCACAACGCCTGATGGCAGATGGTTATGGCTTTGCAGGTGAAGGTGATTGGAAAACTGCAGCACTGGTACGGGCCATGAAAGTAATGGGCAGCGGATTGCCGGGTGGCAATTCTTTTATGGAAGATTACACTTATCATTTTGATCCGGAAAATCCATTGGTGCTTGGTTCACACATGCTGGAGATATGCCCGTCTATTGCTCATGGCAAACCAAGTTGTGAAATACATCCACTGGGTATTGGCGGAAAAGCAGATCCTGTACGGTTGGTATTTAATTCTTCAGCAGGTCCGGCATTGAATGTTTCACTGATTGATATGGGCAACCGTTTTCGTTTATTGGTAAATGAAGTAGAAGCAGTAACAGCTTTGCATGCGCTGCCAAAGCTGCCGGTAGCAAGGGTTTTGTGGAAACCATACCCTGATATGAAAACAGGATGTGCTGCATGGATCCTTGCCGGCGGTGCACACCACACTGGCTACAGCCAGAATTTAACGGCTGCCCACATGGAAGATTTTGCAGACATGGCCGGCATCGAATTTTCGCTGATTGGGAAAAATACCAATATTTATCAATTTAAAAATGATCTTCGCTGGAGTGATGTATATTACCAAATCAATCAATAAATTTTGAACCATTAACGATAACGCTTACACCATTTAACAAAGCTATATGAACAAGAACCTTGCAACTGCTGACTACCTTGTATTTATTTTTTACTTCATTATCGTAGCCGGCTATGGCTATTCTATTTACCGTAAACGTAAAAAGAATGAGCATGATGCTAAGGCTTATTTTCTTGCCGAAGGTACCCTTACCTGGTGGGCCATCGGTGCATCGTTGATTGCTTCCAATATTTCTGCAGAGCAATTTATCGGCATGAGTGGCGAAGGTTTTTTTTTGGGAATAGCGGTGGCTGCTTATGAGTGGATAGCCGCCATAGCATTGATTATTGTGGCCGTGTGGTTCATCCCTGTTTATTTAAAAAATCATATTTACACCATGCCGCAATTTTTAAAAGTGCGGTACAATGAATCGGTGGCATTGATCATGGCGGTGTTTTGGTTATTCCTGTATGTGTTTGTAAATCTTACTTCCATTTTGTACCTCGGTGCTGTTGCAATTAACGGTATTGCAGGCGGGCAATACCTGCATGTGATCATGATTGGACTTGCTGTATTTGCTTTGCTGATATCATTGGGTGGAATGAAAGTGGTGGCATACACAGATGTAATACAAGTGGCTGTTTTAATCATCGGCGGTTTAGTTACCACTTACATTGCATTAACTACAGTAGGTGAATATTTTGGAGTAGGTAAAGATGCCATTGCCGGTTTCAAAATTTTATTAAGGGATGCACCAGAGCATTTTAAAATGATCATTCCAAAACCAGGTGCAGCATCTTCTCAAAATGATATTAATAAATACCTCACTTTTCCAGGATTGCTTTCTTATCTGGCCGGTATCTGGATTATTAATTTGAATTACTGGGGCTGTAACCAGTACATTACACAAAGGGCATTAGGTGCTGATTTGCAAACAGCCCGTACTGGAATTTTATTTGCAGGGTTTTTAAAATTATTGATGCCGGTAATTGTAATGTTACCGGGTATTGCCGCTTTTGTTTTGTATAAAAACAATCACTTGCCACAGTTAATTGGGGGTAAGGATGGAGCTTACTCAGCAGTACTTACCTTTTTACCAACAGGGTTGAAAGGCTTGTCTGTAGCAGCTTTAACAGCAGCTATCGTTGCTTCACTGGCAGGAAAAGTAAATAGTATCTCAACGATTTATACCCTCGATATCCATAAAAAATATTTTGAAAAAGGAGCTGATGAAAGAAAGCAGGTAATGACCGGCAGGGCAGCTGTTTTTGCTGCAATGATTCTTGCTGTTTTGTTTACCTGGAATGATTTGCTGGGTATTGGTGGCGTTGGTGGTTTTACTTACATCCAAAAATATACTGGCTTTATCAGCCCCGGAGTTTTTGCCATGTTCATACTGGGTATGTTTTGGAAAAGGACAACTGGCTGGGCAGCAATTGTAGGTGTTATCGCTGGTTTTGCTTTATCTGTTTTGTTCAATGAATTTGCTCCGCAACTTTTCGGTAATGATACATTACTGTACACTGCATATCCAAATAGCAAAGGAGGCTTTGAAATACCTTTCCATATTTGTATGGGGCTTTCTTTCTTCTTTACAATGCTTTTGATGATAGGGGTCAGTCTTGGCGGTCCAAAAGTAAATCCTAAAGCATTTGAACTGGATAAGGAAATGTTTAAACTAAAGCCATCTACAACAGTGTTGATTGTAATTACTTTATTAATTATAGCAGCATTGTACGTTAAGTTTTGGTAATAAAGAAAACAGTTTCATAAGTTCAAAAGGTTTGAGGAATCTAAAACATCTTTTGAACTTGTGAAACTTCTTAAACCTTTTAAACTAACAAACAAATTTCATGAGTCGTTATTTACAGCAAAAGCGGTTTTTATTTGCGGTTGATTGTATCATATTTGGGTATGACGGGCAGGAGTTAAAGCTGTTGGTGATACAAAGAAGTTTTGAACCATTCAAAGGTAAGTGGAGCCTGGTGGGAGGTTTTGTACAGGATAATGAAAGTGCAGAAGACGCCGCTTCCCGTGTGCTGAAAGCCCTGACAGGACTGGATGGATTGTACATGGAACAGCTTCATGCCTTTACGGAAGTGGACAGGGATACTGCTGAGCGGACTATCTCCATCGCTTATTTTGCATTGATTGATATTCAAAAATATAAGAAGCAAATCAACGAAAATTATCATCCGGCCTGGTATCCGATCAATGCATATCCGCAACTCATTTTTGACCACTCAAAATTTGTAGAACTGGCAAAAGAAAAACTGCGGTACAAAGCAGCACTGCATCCATTGTTGTTTGAATTGCTGCCCCCAAAATTCACGATGCCCCAGTTACAAAACCTTTACCAGTGTGTGTATAATATTGAATTTGATAAAGGTAATTTCAACCGTAAATTATTATCCACCAACTTATTACTGAAACTAAAAGATAAGGACAAACTCAATTCTAAGAAAGGTGCTTTTTATTACAAAGTAGATCCTAAAAAGTACAATGCCGGGTTCAAAACATTTTTAAATTTTGTACCTAGCCAATACCTGCATACATAGTGGATAAAAAGTTTCAAAATAAATAAATGTTTTTTTGACAATTAAAAAAAAGTAATTACCTTAGTTTAATATTTAACGATATGACGGTTTGTTTTTATTGAAAAAGTAAAAACATTTTTTTAAATCTTTTTTTATAATTGTTTTTATGACAATTAAAAACTAAAAACGATGCTTGCAAAATACAACCATGTGATGCCTGACTGGCCCGGAACCTAGAGGGAAGTTTCATTAACGATACTATTTTTATTATACAAATTTTCACCAAAAACTAAAGCTACATGAAACAACGATTGCATAAGATGCTGCTCCATGCATCCTGCGTACTACTAACAGCTGTATTCCAGCTATTGCCGGGGTATTTACAAGCCCAGTCAGATAAAAAGGTGGTTGGTACTATTACAAGTGCATCTAACGCACCTGTTGTTGGTGCCACTATCATGGTTAAGAAAACCAAAAAAACGACGGTAACAGATGCTGCCGGCAAATTTTCTATTGAAGCCCAGCAGGGACAAACTTTGATGATTTCTTCTGTTGGTTACGAAGCAAAGCAGGTAACAGTAGGTAATCAAAATAACCTTAACCTGTCTCTTGAAGTGAATGCTTCTACTTTAAGTGATGTAGTGGTAATAGGATATGGAACACAAAAGCGAAAAGACCTTACCGGTTCTATCAGCAGTGTAAATATTAATGAAACAAAAAAATATTCCGCCAGTGATATCTCCCAGTTGTTGCAGGGCAGGGCTACAGGTGTGGCTGTAAACAGTGATGGTCAGCCCGGTGCAGTTCCAAGCGTACGCATCAGGGGGTTCAGTACTTTCGGCGGTTCCCAACCTTACTATGTGGTAGATGGTGTACCAGGTTCTGCTATCAGGGATTTTAGTCCGAATGATATTGAAACAATGACTGTCTTAAAAGATGCATCTGCTGCCGCCATTTATGGTGCTGCTGCTGCAAATGGTGTAATTATTATTACCACCAAACAGGGTAAGAAGAACAGCCAGATGAAAGTGAATTACAATGGTTATTATGGTTGGGATAAAGTTTGGCAAACACAGAAAGTTACAGACAGACTGCAATATCAAACCCTCAACAACGAGTCCCGGGTAAATGCAGGTAAGTCTTTATTTCCTGCAAATGATCCTTCTAATCCGCTTTATGTAGATAGTATAAATACTGACTGGCAGAAAGAAGGATTAAAAACAGGGATCAGGCAAAATCATAACATTGGTTTTTCTGGTGGCGGTACCAACAATACCTATAATGTTTCTTTAGATTATTTTAAAAATAAAGGTACCTATGTAGGTAATGGCCCTGATTATACCCGTTACTCAGCAAGGATAAATACAACTGCTGAAAAAGGAATTTTTAAAGTGGGAGAAAATTTTAACTATACTCATTCTCATGAAAATTTGCTCACTTTTAGAGACGATATTTTATTGGGTGGAATACCGCCGATGATTGGTTCATTAGTAGCCGCTATCCCAACTATGCCCGTGTATGATCCGGCAAATCTGAATGGATTTGGAGGATCAAATTCAGAGTTTAATGGCGCCAATTCATTAAATGCAATCGGTATCAACAGCATCCTGAAAAATTATGTAGATGTGGACAGAACATTTGCTAACGTATATGGTGAATTGCAGTTGTTAAAAAACAACGGGCATAATTTAAAATTCAAAACAAGCTTGAGCTATGATAAAACCAGCACCAGGGATTATACCTGGCAGCCAGCTTATTTCCTCGGTACTTTTTTTAGTAACAACACAGCCCATTTATTTGACAATTCAAGGACTATTACCAACGCCTCTATTGAAATTACATTGAACTATGAAAAGTCTTTTGGCAAACATACAATAGAAGCCTTGGCAGGACAGGCTTACCGCTACGGCAGTTTTGTAATAAAAGAAAGCAGTGCACAGGGATTTGCCACACCTTATCATCCTGTTATTGATGCTGGTGAAACCAGGTCTTCAAAAGGATCTGAAGCTGCAAGTTCTTTAGCATCTTATTTTGGAAGGCTTAACTACTCTTATGGAGACAGGTATTTATTGTCTGCATCTATCCGCCGTGATGGTTCTTCAAGGTTTGCTCCGGTCAATAAATTTGGATATTTCCCAGCTGCTTCTGTTGGTTGGAAAATAAGTAATGAAAGTTTCTGGAATGTTTCAAAATCAATGGTGTCTTCACTTAAATTAAGAGCCAGCTATGGTAAATTAGGAAACCAGGAAATTGGTGACTACCAATACCAGGGCAATATCAATTCAGGGATCGTTTATACATTTAATGGTATAAGATATACCGGTGGATTACAAACCATTGTAGCATCTCCGGATATTAAATGGGAATCAAAAACAATTACCAATGCAGGTTTTGACGGAGTATTTTTAAATGGCCATCTTGATCTTTCTGCGGAATATTATTCTGCTAAAAGTACGGATATGCTGATCGGTATTACTATTCCGGCAAGTGTTGGTTTTGAAAATTTAACTCCAACTGTAAATGCGGCCTCTGTTAATAATTCAGGTGTTGAAATTTCTGCCACCTACCATAAAAATAACGGAGCATTTACTTATGATATTTCTGCAAATGTTTCTACCGTAAAAAATAAGGTGCTGGCATTGGGGAGCAACAATGAACCCTTGTACGGAGTAGGAGCAAAAACTGTTATTGGCCGTGAAATAGGCGAACATTATGGATATGTGTACCAGGGTATTTTTCAAACACCGGCAGAAATTGCTGCTGCTCCCACACAGTTTGGAGAAGTGCTTGCTCCTGGTGATGTAAAGTATAAAGATATCAGCGGATCAGAAGGTAAGCCTGATGGTAAAGTTGATGAAAACGACAGGACTTTTTTAGGCAGCGGTATTCCAAAATTCAATTATGGATTAAGTATTTCTGCAGGGTACAAAAATTTTGATTTCTCCATTTTTGCTTCCGGCAGTGCAAAGTTTTTGATCAACAGCAGGATGTATCGTGACCTGCATCATTCAGCCGGTGCACTTAATTACAGTGTTGATATGCTCAACCGGTGGACCCCATCCAATACCAACACTGATATCCCAAGGTTAAGTGATAATAATGGTGCAAATAATAATGTGGATTCTGACCGTCCAGGTTGGTTGCAGAATGGAACTTATTTAAGGATCAATACAGTTTCTGTTGGGTATACTTTTCCTGAAAATATCATCAAAGGGTTAACGAAATCAAGAATATATTTTACAGTACAAAACCTGTATTCTTTCCAGAAATACCAGGGCTACAATCCTGATTTTACATCCGGAACTTTGAACCCCGGTTTCGATTTTGGATCTTATCCAAAACCAAGAACTGTAATGCTGGGTGTACAATTAACCTTCTGATAATTTAAAATATTAAAATAGAAAATCATGAAAAAAATAATATTCCTTTTTATCGGCCTCAGCTTCATTGCAGGTGGGTGCGATAAAAAATTAGACCTGGTTAATCCCAATAAATTAACCACTGCCGATTACTGGAAAACAAAAGAGCAGGCTTATGGGGGCTGTACAGCCATTTACAATGCACTGATTGTTGATGGATCTTATATGCGTTCATTCCCCGGGCTAACCGACAGCCGTGGTGATGACTTTACCGGAGACAGCCCCTGGCTTGACCTTGATTTAACAGGACAGTTCATTATTCCTACCACATCCGGTCCGGTTTTCTGGATATGGAGAGAATTTTATTTGGTGGTAAACAGGGCTAACCAGGTGATAGCTTATGTAGGGCAATATGATGAATCAGTATTGCCTGCAGCTGAGAAAAAAAGAATTTTAGGACAGGCTTATTTTCTTCGTGGATTGGCTTATTATAATCTTGCCACCACTTTTCAAAAAGTACCGGTTATTACAGTGTCAGTGGTAAATAAAGATGATTATGCTGCACCAACTGCTACAGAAGAAGTATTGTGGAACCAGATATTTTCTGATCTGGCAGAGGCAGAAAGTGACCTGCCTAAATCTTATGATGATGCGGACATAACCGGGCTAGATAAAGGCCAAAAAGGAAGAGCAACTAAAGGAGCTGCAGCCGGATTATTGGGGAAAGCTTATTTGTACAGGCATGATTATGCAAAAGCAGGAGTTCAATTCGAAAAGTTTTTTGCAGGTGGTTCTTTGAGTGGTGTTTATTCACTCATGACAGACTACAGGGATAATTTCAGGGACGTAAATGAAAATAATGCCGAATCATTATTTGAAATTCAATTTACTCCCGGTGCAGGAACTGATATGAACTGGTGCTGTGAGCCGTCTGCAGCATGGAAGCAGGTACAAACTATTTCCATTACTTATGCACAGGAAGGAGCTGGTTTTTCTGATTACCTGCCTACCCGGTGGATATACAATGAATACAAAAAAGAAGCAACGGTTGATGGAAAAAGCGATCCAAGATTGCTGGCTACCATTGCATCGTATGAGCCTGCTGATAATTCAACAATGGCTTATGGAAGAGCCTGGTGGAATCCAACCACATCTATATATCCAAGAAAATATACCAACGATGGTGTAGGCAATGGTAAGCCAGATGAATTCTCTCCCTTTGGAGAATCAGGTATCAATTACAGGGTGTTGAGATATGCTGATATCTTATTAATGTATGCTGAAGTGCTGAATGAATTAAACAGGACTGCAGATGCTTATCCTTATATCCAGCAGGTGAGAACAAGGGCTAAACTTCCCAATCTTGCTGCTGTAAGACCTGGTATGACACAGGCTCAAATGCGTGACCAGCTTGCACATGAAAGGGCACTGGAATTTGCAATTGAAGGCCAGCGCATCAATGACCTGATCCGTTGGGGCTGGTTTTATGATGCAACAAAATTGGCTGAACTGAAAACGCATGATGTTGATTTTAATACTTACACACCAGGCAATGAATACCTGCCAATACCGCAGCAGGAACTGGATGTAAATAAAAATTTATCGCCTAATTCGGCTAACTAATGTTTGGTAAACATGAATTCCTGCTCATTGATTTTATTTGATGGGCGGGAATTTTTCTTATACTGTGTTTTGTAACTGAACTGTGAATCAAAGAATAAAAGTTGTATTTTTTTAAATCGTGGAATTGGTGTAGAATGTATTTTAATAATGAGAAGAATTTGGAAAATATACCGGTTGTTTTTTTTACTGCCATTCATAATAAATGGTTGTAAAAATAACAATCTCACTACAGGCACATTTCATTTTATACAAATGAATGCCGATGAAACCAATATCAGTTTCAACAATGCCATTACAGAAAACGATTCAATGAATGTATTTACCAATGAATACATGTACAATGGATCAGGAGTTGGAATAGGTGATTTTAATAACGATGGTTTACAGGATGTATTTTTTTGCGGCAGCATGGTCAGCAGTAAATTATACATCAACAAAGGAAGTTTTAAATTTGAAGATATTACTGAAAAAGCCGGCCTTCAAACAAAGAGCTGGTGTACCGGGGTAACCGTTATTGATATTAACAATGATGGCTTTGATGATATTTATGTTTGTGTTTCTTACTCAACAGATGCAGCCAAAAGAAAAAATTTATTGTTTATCAATGATGGTAAACTTCATTTTACTGAGCAGGCACAGGAATATGGTTTAGCAGATACTGGCTACGCCACACAGGCTGCTTTTTTTGATTATGATAATGATGGAGATTTGGATATGTACCTGCTCAATCATCGCTTGTACAGCCACACTGCCAACAACCTTCAGCCAAAAGATACCAGCGGCAATTCTCCCGCCGAAGATAAATTATACAGGAATGACGGAGTTCCTGCAGGCCAGGCTCATCCTGTGTTTCATGATGTTTCAAAAGAAGCAGGAATAAAAGAAGATGGATACGGATTAGGTGTAGTCATTACAGATGTAAACAATGACAACTGGCCGGATATTTATGTAGCCAATGATTATATCGGCAACGACCTGCTGTGGCTCAATAACAAAAATGGAACTTTCTCCAACGTCATTGCAACATCATTAAGGCACCAAAGCTATAACAGCATGGGGGTTGATGCAGCAGACATTAATAATGACGGACTGCCGGATCTTGCAGTGGTGGACATGTTGCCCGAAAAAAATGAGCGAAAAAAAATGATGTTCAGTGCTGCTACGCAGGAAAAATATGACATGCAGCAGCGCTTTGGTTATGAACCATCCTTCATGCGAAACATGCTGCAGTTGAATAATGGCAACCGAAAAATAAATAATAAAACTCAGCCTTTTTATAGTGAGATAGGAGAGCTGGCAGGCATGTTTGAAACCGACTGGAGCTGGAGTATTTTAATGGCCGACTTTGATAATGATGGCTGGAAAGATATTCATGTTACCAACGGTTTGGGAAAAGACATGACCAATAATGATTATGCCGCTTTCAGAAATGGCGAAACAAATACCAGCAATTATACTTTTGGTCCTGGCGATGCAGAAAAAAAAATGGATCAGCATACCACCGCATCATTGCGAAAAAATATTGACCAGTTTGGCAGTATAAAAATGGACAATTATTTTTTTCATAATAATGGCGATCTGCGTTTTACCAATACAACAAAAGAAGCCGGACTTTCCATTCCATCTATCTCCAATGGCGTTGCCTATGCCGATCTTGACAATGATGGCGATCTTGATTTGGTGGTGAATAATATCAATCAGGAAGCATTTATGTGGAAAAATGAATTAAGAAAATCTGTTACCGACAGTGTACAAAATTTCTTGACTGTTCAGCTGAAAGGTTCATCCAAAAACCTTTCCGGCTTTGGTGCTCAAATAACTTTATTCAGTAAAGGAACAACACAATATGCGGAGCAATCACCTGTACGTGGTTTTGAATCGAGTGTTGATCAGCGGTTGCATTTTGGTGTTGGAGATATTATTGCTATTGATTCAATAAAAGTGAAATGGCCGGATGATAAAGTACAGGTAATAAAAAATATAAAAGCAAACCAGCTCCTGGTTGTTCAATATAAAGATGCAGCGACTGCAATGCAAAATGTGGCAGATGCAAATACAATTTTCAATGACGTTGATCAATCCGGAATTGATTTTAAACATACAGAAACACAAAATTTTGATTTCGGTTATCACCAGCCATTGCCACAAAAATATTCTCAACTGGGCCCCTGTATTGCAACGGGTGATATAAATGGAGATGGGCTCGAAGACTTTTTTGTAGGAGGTGCAGCCAATCAATCCGGTAAAATATTTATTCAAAAAGCAGATGGCAGTTTCACTTCAGCCAATCTTGTTGAAGGTAATAAACCGGAAGAAGATCTTGGTGCAGTTTTATTTGATGCAGACGGAGACAAAGACCTTGATATGCTTGTAACCGGCGGCAGCTTTGAGTTTGCAGTAGCTAAATACAATCAACCCCGGTTGTATATAAATGATGGCAGGGGAAATTTTAAATTAGATGCAACTGCATTGCCTGCAATAACAGATATTACAGATGCCGTTACTGTTGCAGATTATGATGGCGATGGTGATGCAGATATTTTTATTGCAGGTAGATTAACAGCACAAAAATATCCTCAGTCTCCACGGAGTTATCTTTTGCAAAACAATGCTGGTAAATTTTCTAATGTAACAAAAACTGTTTGTTCAACATTAGAATTTCCGGGAATGATAACTGCTGCAATTTTTACAGATTTTAATAATGATAAAAAACCGGACCTTATCATTTGCGGCGAATGGACAGCAGTACGGTTTTTTAAAAATGAAAATAACAAATTGATTGAAGTAACAGAAGCAACGGGGCTTACAGGCATGAATGGTTTGTGGCGTTCTTTGCAACAGGCTGATATTGACAAGGATGGCGATATGGATTATATTGTTGGTAATATGGGATTGAATAACCGCTATCATATTACTGCAGAAAAGCCCATGTTTTTATATGCAAAAGATATTGATAAAAATGGCTTTGATGAATTGATACCGGCATATGCTATCAAAGGAAAAGATGATGCGTATGAATTGTTTCCCGGCTTAGACAGGAACCAGTTATCTGAACAATTGCCTTCCATCAAGAACAAATATTTGCTTCATGCTGATTATGCAAAAGTAAAAATGGAACAGCTGAAAAATGATATTGGAGCTGATGGCTGGACAGAATTAAAATGTGAAATAGCTGAATCAATATGGATTGAAAATTTAGGTAATGGGAAATTCAAAATACATGCTTTGCCTGTGGCGGCGCAGGTTGCACCGGTTAACAGCATTGTGGCTGGTGATATATATAATGATGGCAATACAGATTTGATCATTGCAGGAAACGAATACCAGGCTGCAATAAGTACCGGAAGATACGATGCATCTTACGGGCTTATATTAAAAGGAAACGGTAAAGGAGATTTCGAACCGGTTAATATTGTCAAAAGCGGATTGATCATTGATGGCGATGTAAAAGACATGAAAATGATCAGTGTAAAAAATAAGGGCAAACTATTATTAGCAGCACCCAATGACAGTAAGCTCAAAACATTTTTATTAAATAAAATAATTAACTAGATAAAGAACGATTATGCTAAAGAAAATTTCATCACTGTGTGTGATATCCTTAATTACATTGAATGTTGTTTTTGCACAGCAAAATATCATATCACTGGATGCAGCCGATGCAAAATTTATTATCAACAAAAATATTTACGGCCATTTTGCTGAACATCTTGGCAACTGCATTTACAATGGTTTTTATGTTGGCGACAGCAACAAAACGATTCCAAATACAAATGGCGTACGCAACGATATCATCGCTGCATTAAAAAAATTAAAGGTTGGCACATTGCGTTGGCCCGGTGGTTGCTTTGCAGATACCTACCAGTGGAAAGATGGTATTGGGCCAAAAAATAAAAGGCCATCTATTGTAAACCGTTGGTGGGGCGGCGTTACAGAAGATAACAGTTTTGGTACACATGACTTTTTAGATATGTGCAAAGCAATTGGATGTGATCCATACCTGGCGGCCAATGTGGGCAGTGGTACTGTACAAAATTTTATTGACTGGATGGAATATGTAAATTATAAACCGGGCAGTAGCCCAATGGCGATACTGAGAGAAAAGAACGGACAGAAGCAACCCTGGGATGTAAAGATATGGGGCGTTGGTAATGAAGCATGGGGTTGTGGTGGAAACATGAAACCGGATTACTATGCAAATATTTACAGGCAGTACGCCACGTTTATGACAGACTGGATAAATAATGACAGTCTCTTTCGTGTTGCTTCCGGTGCCAATGTAGATGATTACAACTGGACAGAAACATTGATGAGAGAAATTCCGCTCAACATGCTGGAAGGTGTGGCGCTGCATCATTATTCATTTGTAAAATGGAGTGACAAAGGATCGGCTACTGATTACAGTGAGGAACAATATTTTACCACCATGAAAACAGCGTTGAAGATGGAAGAGCTGGTGACAAAGCATTCTGTGATAATGGACAAATATGATCCGAAGAAAAAAATTGCATTGGTCGTAGATGAATGGGGCGGATGGTACAATGTTGAACCCGGCACCAATCCTGGATTTTTATACCAGCAAAATACCATGAGGGATGCGATGATTGCAGGCGTAACGCTGAACATATTTCACAATCATTGCGAAAGGGTGAGGATGGCCAACCTTGCGCAGGCAGTGAATGTGCTGCAATCAGTGATTCTTACCAGTAAAGAAAAAATGATCCTCACGCCAACCTATCATGTAATGGAGATGTACAATGTGCATCAGGATGCAACCATGATACCGGTGAAAATCATTTCAAACGACTACAACTTTGGAACAGAAAAATTACCAGCAGTTTCTGTGTCAGCATCAAAAGATAAAAGTGGGGTAACGCATATTTCGTTAGTAAATATTGATGCTTCTAAATCGCAGGATATTACCATTAATGTAAACGGAGGGAAATACACTGCTGTTTCCGGAAGGATCATTACTTCAAAAAAATTACAAGATTTCAATTCTTTTAATGAACCAAATAAGATTCAGCCGGTTGAATTTAAAGATGCAAAATTATCAGGCAATTCATTGCAGGTAAAGTTGCCGCCATTTTCTGTTGTGGTACTTATGCTTAAATAAAACTTTATGAAAACAACTCTTATCAAAAATAGCTTCATTGCATTTGCTGCAATCATAATGATTGCATCATGTAAAAAAGACGGGACTTCCACAGTTACCCCACCGGTGGTAATACCACCGGTTACCCCGGCATTTGATATAAATTCAATCGAAGATAATTATGCAGCCATTGCTCCATTCGCCAATTATCTTGAATGGGGCTCACACAATGTGCATGACCCGGCAATAATAAAAGACGGAGATTATTATTATTGCTACAACACAGACGTTGGTTATGGTATCGCTGTTCGGCCGGGCATACAAATAAGAAAGTCGAAAGATTTGGTAGAGTGGAAGTATGTAGGTTGGGTTTTCAACAGCCTGCCTTCGCTGGGTTCCGAATTCATTACTTCGGGTGGAGGCACGCCATTTAATTCATTGTGGGCACCATGTATAGTGAAAGTAGGCACCGAATTTCGCCTGTATTATTCTTTAACCTGCTCATTGCCCAGGCTGAGTGTAATAGGAATGGCTACGGCCACAAATCCACAGGGGCCATGGACTGAAAGGGGAAGAGTTGTTACTTCAAGCAATGATGCTACCATACAAACCAATGCAATTGACCCATCCGTTGTTGTTACTGCCGCAGGCGAACAATGGATGACGTATGGTTCTGCATGGGATGGTATTTATTCATTGAAATTAAACCCTGCAACAGGGCTTGCATTTACAAGTGGTGACAAAGGTACAAGGATTGCCAACCGTGGTTTTACCGGTGGCCGTTACAATGGAAATATAGAAGGCTCTGATCTTATTTACAATGCACAATTAAATAAATATTTTTTGTTTATCGCTTATGACTGGCTGGGTACAAAATATAATATCCGGGTGGCAAGAGCTGATAATCCCAATGGGCCTTTTTATGATTTTAATGGCGTGGATGCCAACACCAATGTTGATCATGGGCCAATGATTGTAGCGCCGTATAAATTTGATGGAAACAGCGGTTACCAGGGAACGGCACACTCTACAACCTTTAGTGATGGCAACGGACAATATTTTATTGCACACCAGGCAAGACCGGGATCAGATGCTTATTTCATGAATTTACATGTACGCAAATTATTCTGGACACCTGATGGCTGGCCGGTTGCATCACCGGAAAGATACGCCTGGGAAAAAGATTCGTTGATTGGCCAGGCTGATCTTGCCGGTACCTGGGAGAGGATTGTTTTGAATTACAATATTGTTCCCGGTTATGGCAATGAACAAACTGCACCGGATTTTCAATTGTCAACAGTTTTGGTGATTGATGCTGCCGGAACATTGAATGGCAATGGTGCTGATACATGGACATACAATGCTCCATGGCTGCAATTGAACTGGAGTACTGGAACCACAGAAAAAGTTTTTGTGCAGAAGGGTAGGGATTGGGAAAATAAAAAAGCAAACAGCATTATCTTCTCTGGATTGAATAATGTGGGTACTGCCGTTTGGGGTAAGAAGAAATAGCAGACTCGTATTGTGTGATGGAGAGATGAAAATTGGTATGCGGTACAAGTGAGTGACACAACAATGTTGAATAAAGAAATTTGGTTGGTAAAAAATAAAATACAACATAATCTCATTGATGAAAATAATTTGTTTGATATGGTTTATGTTTTTCTCCCTTTGTTGTATGGCACAGGGAACAGCAAAGCCATTTCATCAATGGGCAGCTACGCCGCCAATGGGCTGGAACAGCTGGGATTGCTTTGGGCCTACCGTTACCGAGAGTGAGGTAAAAGCAAATGCAGATTACATGGCAAAGCATTTAAAAAATTTTGGATGGGAATACATCATTGTTGATATCAGGTGGTCTGTTACAAATGATAAATCAAATGGATACAATCAAACAGACCCGGAATTCAACATTGATCAATATGGAAGATTGATGCCTGCTGTAAACCGTTTTCCTTCTGCAGCCAATGGAAAAGGTTTTAAACCGCTGGCCGATTATATTCACAGCAAAGGATTAAAATTTGGTATTCATATTATGAGAGGCGTGCCTGTGCTGGCTGTGAAAAATAATTTGCCGGTATTAAATACCAATGTTACTGCCAAAGATATTTATACCCAAAAAGATCAGTGTACCTGGGTGAGGGATATGTACACAATTGTGCCTGGTAAAAAAGGGGCACAGGAATATTATAATTCTATTTTTCAATTGTATGCAGGCTGGGGACTTGATTTTGTAAAAGTGGATGATCTCTCTTCACCCATTTATTTTACAGAAGAAATTGAAATGATCAGGAAGGCTATTACTAAAACAGGAAGAAAAATTTTATTGAGTACATCTCCGGGAGAAACCCCCATTGATCATGCAAAGCATGTACAGCAACATGCCAACATGTGGCGGACTGTGGGAGATTTTTGGGACAGCTGGCTGCAGTTAAAAGAACACTTCAAAGTGTTTGAAAGATGGAATCAATACCGCATGAAAGGCGCATGGCCTGATGGTGATATGCTGCCGCTTGGCCATATTGGTATCCGAGCCGAAAGAGGTGCCAACCGCATGAGTAATTTTACAAAAAATGAGCAGCAAACATTGATGACATTGTGGACGGTCTTTCGTTCGCCGCTGATGTTTGGCGGTGATTTGCCGGGCAATGATTCTTTTACACTTTCACTGATTACAAATAAAGATGTGCTGAATGTTTTAAAAAATAGCACTAACAACAAACCATTATTCAGGACAGAAAACAATGCTGCCTGGATAGCTGATGATGCTGCAACAGGTGATAAATATTTAGCGGTCTTCAATATTGCCGACCAGGAAATGGCTGTAGAAAGCAAAGCAGTTTGGAAAGGGAAAATTATCAACAGGAAAACGCCTGCTCAAAGTGAAATGGCGGATGTAAATATTACCGGCGCTAAGAAAATATTTCTTGTGGTAAAAGATGGGGAGGATAATATTGACTGGGATCATGCGGACTGGATCAACCCGATGTTGTACAATGATAAAGATTCTTTATCACTCACTTCTTTAAAATGGAAGAAAGCATCTGCAGGTTGGGGAACAGCACAAATGAATGCAAGTGTATCCGGGGGTAAATTAATAGTGAATGGAAATGTTTATGAAAAAGGGATTGGCACACATGCCAATTCTGTAATTGAATTTGATTTGCCGGAAGGTTATACAAAATTCAAATCGATGGTTGGTATTGATGAAGCGGCGGTATCACAAAACACAGGTGCTACAATTAAATTCATGGTTTTTACAAAAGAACCTGCAGGGGCTGCTGTACCAAAAGAAAATAAAATAAAAATTAACTTGAAGGAATTGGGATTTAACAGCACAGTGGCAATAAAAAATTTGTGGACTGGAAAAAGTGAAGGAAAATTTTCAAATGAATTTGCACCGTTTATCCGTCAGCATGGCACTGGCCTGTATCGAATATCAAAAAAGTAAAAACGATTTTTTAAAATAAGACTATATGAAATTGAATAAACATATCCCCGTTGCATTGTTAAGTTTTGCACTGACAAGTTTTGTTTTTGCACAAACAAAAAATACACTTGTCATCAAAGCCGATAAACCTGTTGCAGATATACAACCTACCATGTGGGGAGTTTTCTTTGAAGATATTAATATGGGTGCTGATGGCGGCATTTATGCAGAGCTTGTTAAGAACCGTTCGTTTGAATTTTTTAAACCTTTGATGGGCTGGAAAGTAGATCAGCAGCCTTTTAAAGAAGGCGCCGTCACTGTGTTGAACAGGCAGGGTGCTAATCTTACAAACCCAAGATTCATCCGGGTGAATGTGAGCAATGCAGCAAAAGGAAATTTAAGCATTACCAATGAAGGGTTTCGTGGAATGGGTATTAAAAAAGACCTGCGGTATGACTTTTCTTTTATGTACCGGCAGGCGGCTGCAGGCATCAGTATTCATGCAGAGCTGATCAATGCGAAGAATGAAATTATTGGAACGGTTGTTACAAATCCAACAGGCACTGGTGAAGAATGGAAAAAACAATCAGTAAGTTTTACTGCAACTGCAACAGAACTGAAAGCACAATTAAGAATTTGGTTCGAAGGAACAGGTGTGATCGATTTGGATATGATCTCCTTGTTTCCGGAAGATACCTGGAAGAAAAGACCGGGCGGCATGAGGGCTGATATGATACAATTACTGGCAGATATGAAACCAGGCTTTATCCGTTTTCCCGGTGGTTGCATTGTAGAAGGATTTGATTTGTCGCAGCGGTATCAATGGAAAAAAACATTGGGCCCAATTGAAGACAGGCAGCTCATTATCAACCGCTGGAATTTTGAATTTGCTCATCGGCCCACACCAGATTATTTTCAAACATTCGGGCTTGGATTTTTTGAATATTTCCAGTTGGCTGAAGACATCGGTGCAGCGTCATTGCCAATTTTAAATTGCGGGATGGCCTGTCAATTTAATTCTGCTGAACTGGTACCGATCGATCAACTTGATCCTTATGTACAGGATGCGATGGACCTGATTGAATTTGCCAATGGCGATGTGAATAGTAAATGGGGTAAAGTAAGAGCAGCAATGGGACATCCTGCATCATTTAATTTAAAAATGATGGGAGTGGGTAATGAAAACTGGGGACCGCAATATATTGAACGGTTGAAAATTTTTCAGAAAGCGATCAAGTCAAAATATCCGCAATTCAAATTGGTTACTAGTTCAGGCACTGATCCCAATGGTCAACGTTTTGATTCATTGAATGTGGCTTTAAGAAAAATTAATGCCGATATTATTGATGAACATTATTACCGCAAGCCGGAATGGTTTTTAGCAAATGCAAAACGTTATGACAATTATCCAAGAAACGAATCAAAAATTTTTGGTGGTGAATATGCAGCTCAGAGTGATAAGATCGTAAGTATTGATAATAAAAATAACTGGCTCACGGCCATCAGTGAAGCAGCTTTTATGACAGGGCTGGAACGCAATGCTGGAGTGGTTCACATGGCTTCTTATGCTCCGTTGTTTGCACATATTGATGGCTGGCAGTGGACACCAGATCTTATCTGGGTTGATAATTTACATTCTTACGGCACACCGGATTATTATGTTCAGAAATTATTCTCTACTAACAAAGGTTCTAAAGTGGTATCCATCACCTTAAACAATGAAGTAGTGGCAGGGCAGGATAGTTTGTATGCCTCGTCCTGTATTGATGCAGCAACCAATGAACTGATCATTAAAATTGTAAATGCATCTGCCAAAGAGCAAACCAATACATTGTTATTGGAAGGAATAAAGAAAATGGCGAAAGAAGGGAAATTAATTACACTGCAAACAAATGATTTGGATGCAGTGAATTCCTTTGATCAGCCAGATTTGGTTTCACCAAAAGAATCCAGCATAAAAATTAAAGGGAAGAAAATAGATTTTGTTTCACAGCCTTATTCCTTTTCAGTAATCAGAATTAAAATATAATTTGGTGCTGTATAAATTATATCATCATGAGTAAAAGCTATCGTTGGGGTATATTAGGTGCAGGCAGGATTGCTGAAAAATTCTGCACTGCAATCAACTTTGTAGAAGGTTCAGAACTGTATGCAGTGGCATCCCGTGATATCAATAATGCCAAAGCATTTGCTGCAAAATTTAATGTTGCTGTTTTTTATGATCGTTACGAAGATTTGATGAAAGATGAAAACGTTGATATCATTTATATCGCTACACCACATGCTTTTCATTATGAACAAACGATGGCCTGTATTCAAAATAAAAAAGCTGTGCTGTGTGAAAAGCCAATGGCACTAAACCAGCGGCAAACAATTGAAATGGTTAGTGCAGCTAAACAAAACAATATTTTTTTGATGGAGGCAATGTGGACTGCCTGTATGCCTTTTATTGAAAAAATAAAATCATTGATTGCTGCAGATGTAATTGGGAAACCACAATATGTGTCTGCAGATTTTGGCTTTGCCACACCTGTCGATTTGGATGGAAGGTTGTACAATAAATCACTGGGAGGTGGCTCTATGCTTGATATTGGGATATACCCGTTGTTTTTAGCAACCTTAATTTTGGGTGACCCATCATTAACAAAAGTTGTTTCAAAATTGACAGCAACAGGCGTGGATGAATACATGAATGTTGTTTTGCAATATGCCGGTGGAGAAACGGCCCATTTATTATCCAGCCTAAGTTTTAATACTCCAATTGAGGCTGAAATTATTGGTACAAAGGGTACAATTAAAATTAAAAACGCTTGGTTTAAAGCAACTGATTTTTCTGTTCACTTAAATGATGAGTCGGTTCAAAATTTTTCGATGCCCCATATATGCAATGGCTATGAATATGAAATAAAAGAAGTGATGCACTGCCTTGACAATGGATTATTAGAAAGTGAAAGAATGCCGCATCAGCTCACTTTATCTCTCAGCAAAATAATGGAAGATGCATTAAATCAGGCTGGGGTAAGGTATGAATAACGGAATGCCAATTGTGATTTTTTTTAAATCAATTTAAAACCATGAAAAGTTTTTTTACACTGCTTTTATTACTGTCTGCAATGAGTTTGATTGCACAGCAAAAACCTTTATTAAACGATTCACTTATCTCTGTACACGACCCTGTCATCATCAAACAGGATAGCAGCTACTATGTTTTTTGCACAGGGCTGGGGATAAGCGTTTTTTCATCAGCCGATAGAAAAAACTGGAAACAGCAAAAGCCGGTTTTTGATAAAGCACCTGATTGGGCAGTACAAGCCATCCCTGGTTTCAGCGGACATATTTGGGCACCGGATATCAGTTATCACAATGGTCAGTATTATTTATATTATTCTGTGTCTGCTTTTGGAAAAAATACTTCCTGTATTGGTGTAGCCACCAATAAAACACTGGATCCTTCTTCTGCAAATTTTAAATGGACTGATCATGGAAAAGTTATTCAATCTGTGCCTGGCAGGGATATGTGGAATGCCATTGATCCAAACTTGATCATGGATGAAAATAATAATCCATGGCTGGTATTCGGTTCTTTCTGGAACGGAATCAAACTTGCTAAATTAAATTCCAATCTTTTATCAGTAGCCCAACCGGAAGAATGGCACAGTTTGGCCAGCCGCAAAAGGGATTTTATTCTGCCTGATACAGTAGCAGGAGATGCCGCAATAGAAGCGCCTTTCATTTATAGGCATGGAAAATATTATTACCTCTTTGTGTCTTTTGATTATTGTTGCCGTGGAGAAAAGAGTACCTACAAAATGGTGGAGGGCCGAAGTGAAAAATTATTTGGGCCTTTTGCAGACAGGGAAGGAGTCCCCATGAATTTGGGGGGCGGCTCCACAGTTTTAGAAGGAGATAAAAGCTGGTATGGCGTAGGACACAATGCTGTAGCAGGTTTTGATGGCACAGACTGGCTTATCTTTCATGCCTATGATGCGGCAGATTACGGCAGGTCGAAGTTGCGGATAGAAAAAATAATTTGGGTGGAGGAATGGCCGGTGATTGAAAAATTTCGCCATTAAAAATAATAATTGTAAATTTGACAAATAATAATTTTTTCAGGTTTTAAAAAACGATATTTCGATTGCTCATTTATAAACACTTAAGAAGTATGAAAATTAGTACACAGCTAAACATTTGCATTGCTGCATTTTTTACAATCCTGTTATCATCCTGTAATAACAATCAAACAACAGAAAAAATGGAAATTAAAAAGGGTGTTACAAAAGCAGCATGGGGCAATGTTGATGGTAAAAATGTTTCTTTCTATACCTTGACTAATAAGAATGGGGAGCAGGTAAAAATTTCCAACTATGGAGCCACAGTAACGTCGTGGGTTAGCCCGGATAAGAACGGCAACAAAAGCAGTATTGTGCTTGGCTTTGACAGTTTGAGCGGATACCTTGCCAAGCCGCCTTTCTTCGGCGCTGCCATTGGCCGCTATGGCAACCGCATAGCAAAAGGATCATTTAAAATAGATACTGCCACTTATACTTTGGCAAAGAATAATGGTGAAAATCATTTGCATGGTGGTAACAAAGGTTTTGATAAAGTAGTGTGGGATGCCACGCCTGCAGCAGACAGTTCTGCATCACTAACGCTTAATTATTTAAGTAAAGATGGCGAAGAAGGTTATCCGGGAAATTTAAAAGTAACCGTCACATATACTTTATCAGACGACAATGAATTGCTGATTGACTACAGTGCAGAAACTGATAAAACAACGGTTGTAAATTTAACCAATCACAGTTATTTCAATCTCACCGGCGATGCATCTAAAAATATTTTGGATCACACACTACAGGTGAATGCCGATAAATATACCCCTGTTGATGCAGGCCTGATTCCAACAGGAGAATTAAAAGCCGTGGCAGGCGGGCCGTTTGATTTTTTACAACCACACAAGATTGGAGAACGCATTGCCGCAGTGGAAGGTGGTTACGATCACAACTTTGTACTGACAAGAAAAAGCAGGGAACTTGAACTGGTTGCCACTTTATCAGATTCGATTAGTGGAAGAAAATTAGAAGTATATACTGTTGAACCGGGCTTACAATTTTATTCAGGTAATTTCTTAGATGGAACCATTAAAACCAGCAATGGTAAAGCCATTCAAAAATATGCAGCACTTTGTTTGGAAACGCAACATTTTCCTGATTCACCCAACAAGCCTGCTTTTCCAACAACGCTTTTAAAGCCCGGAGAAAAATATCATACAGTAACAAAATATAAAGTAGTAGTTAATAAATAAATCATTGCCGAAAAATATAGTAACTAAATGGTTGCTGTTTATAATTATCTAACATTTTAAAAAAACAGTCCCCCTTTAGGGTATAAGTGTATGAAATTTTTTATCGATACGGGCAACCTGGCACAGATCAAGGAAGCGAATGAATTAGGAATATTGGATGGTGTTACCACCAATCCATCATTAATGGCAAAAGAGGGAATTGCCGGTGAAGCAGCCATTCAGCAACATTACAAAACCATTTGCGAAATGGTGGATGGTGATATCAGTGCAGAAGTACTGGGAACTACATTTGATGAAATTGTTGCTGAAGGAAAAGTGTTGGCAGCATTGCATCCAAACATAGTGGTGAAAGTGCCGATGATAAAAGATGGTATCAAAGCAATCAAATGGTTTAGTGATAATGGTATCCGTACCAACTGCACTTTGATATTTTCTGCAGGCCAGGCTATCCTTGCAGCAAAAGCAGGCGCTTCTTATGTATCGCCATTCATTGGCAGAATTGATGACAGTGGCTGGGATGGCATGGAACTGATACAGCAGTTGAGTCAGATATTTTCTATACAGGGATACAAAACAGAAATCCTTGCAGCATCTATCCGCTACCCCAATCACATCATTAAATGTGCGGAAGCCGGTGCTGATGTTTGTACCTGTCCGCTGGATTCAATTCTTGGATTATTAAAACATCCATTGACTGATATTGGCTTGGCAAAGTTTTTAGATGACTCAAAGAAAATGCAATAAGAAATTAATAAAAAAAAGTGTATTGGATACTAAGGACAGCCGGGGAGTAATCAAATTATAAAAATGAAAAGAATACTTTTTATTATCGCTTTGATTGGTTGTGGTAATTCATTTGCACAACAAAAAGATTATTCTTTTACCGCCGTACCATTTACCAATGTTCATCTTACAGATAATTTTTGGCTGCCAAGATTAAAGATCAATCATACTGTTACCATCCCTGCATCATTTAAACGTTGTGAAAAAACAGGCAGGGTGAAGAATTTTGAAATGGCTGCAACAAAGACCGGCAAGTTCTGCACCATTTTTCCTTTTGATGATACAGATATTTACAAAACCATTGAAGGCGCTTCTTTTTCGTTGAGTTTATTTCCGGATAAAAAACTGGAAGCATACATTGATTCGCTGATTGATAAAATAGCAAAGGCACAGGAACCGGATGGATATTTATATACAGCAAGAACGATTGATCCGTTGCATCCGCATGACTGGTCTGGCACAAAGCGCTGGGAAAAAGAAAGAGAGATGAGCCATGAACTCTACAACTCAGGACATTTGTATGAAGCTGCTGTTGCACACTTTGCTGCAACAGGAAAAAAAAATTTGCTGAACATCGCTTTAAAAAATGCAGACCTTGTTTGTTCTGTTTTTGGAAAAGATAAACTGCATGTTGCACCGGGGCATGAAATAGTGGAAATGGGATTGGTGAAATTATACCGCATCACCGGGAAGAAAGAATATTTGGAGACAGCGAAATTTTTTATTAGCGAACGTGGCCACTACAATGGATACGATGCAAAGAATCCTGACCCATTTAAAAATGGTTCTTACTGGCAGGATGATATTCCGGTTGCACATCAAAAAGAAGCTGAAGGCCATTCTGTGAGAGCCGGGTATTTATATTCCGCAGTGGCTGATGTGGCGGCACTTACAGGCGATAAAGTATTGCTGAATGCAATCGATTCTATCTGGAATAATTTGGTGTCAAAAAAATTATATGTACAGGGTGGGGCAGGTGCCATTCCTTCGGGAGAAAGGTACGGTGATAATTATGAACTTCCCAATGCAACAGCCTACAATGAAACCTGTGCAGCCATTGCCAATGTTTACTGGAACCAGCGCATGTTTCAATTGCATGGCAATTCAAAATATATTGATGTGCTGGAAAAGATTTTATACAATGGTTTGATTTCCGGTGTAGGACTTGATGGCAAATCTTTTTTTTATACCAATGCCATGCAGGTAAAAAATAATTTTCATCACAATAGTTTGGAACAGGAAAGATCTGGCTGGTTTGAATGCTCCTGCTGCCCAACTAATTTAACAAGGCTGCTGCCATCGGTACCTGGTTATGTGTATGCACAAAATGCTGATGCCTTGTTTGTAAATTTATTTATCAACAGCAATTCTTCCATAACCATTAATGGTAAACCTGTTGGTATTGAGCAACAAAATAATTATCCCTGGCAGGGAGATTTGAAATTTATTATTTCTCCAAAAAAAGGTTCAATGCCATTTGCATTAAAAGTCCGTATCCCCGGCTGGGCTTTGAATGAAGCCATTCCTTCTGATCTTTATTCGTACAGTACAAAATCAGAAAATAAAATTAGTATCACTGTTAATGGAACTCCTTTTGAGTACAATATAGAAAATGGTTATGCTATATTGAACAGAGTATGGAAAAAGAATGATGTGGTGCAGGTAAACCTTCCGATGGAAGTAAGAAGGGTGAAGGCAAATGAAAAATTGAAAGAGGATATTGGTAAAGTGGCATTGCAAAGAGGCCCGTTGATATATTGTGCTGAATGGTCTGATAACAACGGCACTGTGTCAACAATTGTATTGCCTGCTGCTGCAATATTTACCACTGAATATGAACCGGCATTGCTAAATGGAATAATGGTTTTAAAAACTGAAGTAAATAAAATTGCGGTGTCAGATAATAAAGTAAACACTTCAATGCAGCCGTTCATGGCAATACCTTATTACGCCTGGGCCAACAGGGGCAAAGGTGAAATGATGCTGTGGTTTCCGGAGCAGGTAAAATCAGTAGATATTATTTCGCAATAAAAATCAATAATCATTGACTGTCTGCGGAAGCAATTTCAAAAACATTTTTTAATGCAGCATTATTTTTCATTGCGGCATCACTTCTCACAACATTGCAGGGATATTTTCATCAGCATATCTTTGGGTATCTTTTTGATGCAACCTGGTAAATTAAAAAACTTAAATTGATATTTGGAATGAGCAGTAAAAAAGCATTTTTATTCGACCTGAATGGAACGATGATTGATGACATGCAGTATCACATCAATGCATGGCACCGCATATTAAGTGAATTGGGCGCCAATATTTCGCTGGAACAAATGAAGGAAGAATGTTATGGTAAAAATGATGAATTGCTGGAGCGTATGCTGCCCGGAAGGTTTACCCGTGAAGAAATAAGCACCATGAGTTTTGAAAAGGAAAAACAATACCAGGAAGATTATAAACCACAATTGGCATTGCTGCCGGGACTACATATTTTTTTACAAAACGCAGTAACACAACGAATACAAATGGCCATTGGTTCGGCAGCTATTATTTTCAATATTGATTTTGTGCTAGACAATCTTAACCTGCGTTCTTACTTTGATGTGATTGTGGGAGCAGAAGATGTAAAAGCAAGCAAACCGGATCCGGAAACCTATTTGTCCTGTTCCTGCAAGCTGGGCATTGATCCTGCTGATTGTATTGTGTTTGAAGATTCGGTAAAAGGTGTGGAATCTGCACTGCTGGCTGGTATGAAGGCTGTGGTAATAACAACAATGCATGAAGAAAATGAGTTTGATCAATACAGCAATGTGTTGCTTTTTGTGAAGGATTATACGGATGAAAGGCTTGCTTCATTGTTTCAATAATAGTTTGATAAACACAATCGGGTTTTGATAAAGTGTTTGCCTGTTTATCTTAAAGCAGCAATTTTAGTGTAATTTTTTTTATCTTATATTGTACCCAAAATACAATCAATGAAAGGTAAAATATTACTGCTGCTTTTATCAGCCTGCACAGTTATTTCAGTTCATGCACAAACAAAAAAAATTGCTGTAAAAACAGGTGTGTGGACTTACACAGAATATGCTCCCAATATTATCAAGCTTAGTTTTTTGCCCAAAGGATATACCACGAATGAGAACATCAGCAATGCGGTAAATATAAAAGCATCGGCTGGTCATCATATTGTTGTTACAGCAAATGATTCATCTGCAACAGTGGCAGGTAAACTCATTCATATTTTTCAACAAAATGAATACCGTGGTTTCAGTATTCCATTAACAGACAATGAAAAAATATTTGGTGGCGGTGAAAGAGCTTTGCCATTAAACAGGAGAGGGTATAAGTTCCCACTTTACAACAATCCTGCGTATGGTTACAGCAATGGAGCCGATGCACTTAATTTTTCTGTTCCATTTTTTACTTCTTCAAATGGTTATGGTTTGTTCTTTGATAATGTCTCTAAAGGCTATGCAGATATTGGCAAAATAAACAGTAATATTTTTGCAGCAGGCTTTGTGAGTGGAGAAATAAATGTATTCCTCATTTTTGGAAAAGATTACAAAGAAATACTCTCATCGTTTTACAAATTAACGGGCACACAGCCTTTGCCGCCCCGTTGGGCAATGGGAAATTTTATGAGCCGTTTTGGCTACACCAGTGAGGCACAGACAAAAGAGATTGCAGGAAAAATGAAAAAAGAAGGCATCCCTTTTGATGCCATCATCTTCGATTTATTTTGGTTTGGCGACAGCATTAAAGGAACCTTGGGAAATTTGGATTGGGTAAATAAAACCAAATGGCCTAACCCTAAAAAGATGATCGGTGATTTTAAAAAAGACAATATCAACAGCATACTCATTGCAGAACCATTCATTTTAAAAGGCACAAAAAATTACGATGCAGCAAAGAAATATTTTGCTGTTGATAGTGCAGGCAAGCCATTTAATCTCACTGATTTTTATTTTGGCCAGGGCGGCCTGCTGGATATTTTTAGAAAAGATGCCGGCAACTGG
Source organism: Chitinophagaceae bacterium (assembly GCA_031368105.1). GTDB lineage: Bacteria > Bacteroidota > Bacteroidia > Chitinophagales > Chitinophagaceae > Ferruginibacter. The sequence continues at coordinate 4,596 of JANLQY010000085.1, read as the reverse complement.
ATATGGAACAATCATTACAAGAAACAAATTGCCAATGGCGTGAGTGGCTGGTGGACAGATCTGGGAGAACCAGAAAAACATCCTGCAGAAATAAGGCACAACATGAAAAGCCTCGGCATCAACCGGCTGATGACGGCGAATGAAGTGCACAATGCTTACGGGCATTACTGGAATAAAATGTTGTTTGAAAATTATGCGAAAGAATTTCCCAACCAGCGGTTGTTTCATCTCAACCGGTCTGGTTTTGCAGGCAGCCAGCGCTACAGTATTTTTCCCTGGAGTGGCGATATAAGCCGCAGCTGGAGCGGCTTGCAGGCACAGTTGCCTTTGATGCTGGGCATGAGCATGAGCGGCATTCCTTACATACATGCAGATGCCGGTGGCTTTGCTGGCGGTGAAGGTGACAATGAATTGTATGTCCGCTGGCTGCAGTATGCGGCTTTTACACCCATCTTTCGGCCACATGGAACGGCTTTATTTGAGGTTGATAAAAATGCGTTTAGTTTTCCGAGTGAGCCGGCTTTGATTGATACGCCTTACAGAGATTATGCAAGACAATCCGTTTGGTTACGATATTTGATGTTGCCTTACAATTATACACTGGCTTATAAACAGGCAAGCAAAGGAGAGCCATTGGTTGCGCCATTGTATTATTATTATCCAAAAGATACTGCTGCAATAAATGTGAATGATGAATTTATGTGGGGAGAAAATATTTTGGTAGCACCGGTATTGGAAAAAAATGCAGCGGAAAGAAAACTTTATTTGCCCGAAGGGAAGTGGTATGATTTTTTTGATACTACAAGTTTTAATGGTAGTATCTGGGTTATTAATCCTGTTACCATAAATCATATTCCTGCATTTGTAAAAGAAGGAAGTTTTGTACCTGTGGTCAGTAATTTTAAGAAACCTACTATAAACAATTTAAAAGAATATGAAGCTGATGATATAAAAATCCTTTACTATCCTTCACCAAAACAATCTACAGGTATTTTATATTATGATGATGGGGAAACTAAAAATGGATATTCAGAAATAATAAGTTTTAAAGGAATTACAACGGGCAATAAAATACTTATTGAATTAACAACAAACAATACCAGTCTTTATAAAAATGGATTTAAGAGGAAATTGCTGGTAGGTAGTTTTAAGCAAGTGGGTTTTCCAAATACAGGCAAAAATAACGGCAAGCAGATAACTGGTTCAGAAATTGTTCATGTTCAATACAACTTCAATAAAAATAGCGTTTACGAATTGATTGATGTTGAATTTAAAGGACAACCAATAAAACTCGAAATAAGCCTAAGCGAAAACTAATCTTAATAAAATGCACAACAATTTTTACCAATTCGATTTTGAACTGCCCAACCAGGATGAATCAGATAAGTTGATAGCGATGCTTTCGGAGCAGGGCTTTGATGGTTTTGCAGAAGAGGAAGACCTGCTCATTGCATTTATTCCCGAACTGCAATTTAACCAAGAAACATTTGAGCAGGTGCTGGAAAAATTTTCCATTTTGTCATACACAAAATCTGATATTGAAAATATCAACTGGAACAAAAAATGGGAGGCTGAATTTGAACCGGTACAGGTGGATGATTTTGTTGCCATCCGGGCACATTTTCACCAACCCATAAAAAATGTGCAGCATGAAATCATTATCACTCCAAAAATGAGTTTTGGTACCGGTCACCACGCCACTACTTATTTAATGATGCAGCAAATGCAGTTGCTTGATTTTACCAACAAAACAGTTTTTGACTTTGGTACCGGTACCGGTGTGCTGGCCATCCTTGCGGAAAAGCTGGGGGCAGCATCCATATTTGCCATCGACAATGATGAATGGAGCATCACCAATACCATCGAAAACATTGAACAAAATAGTTGCCAACGGATTTCTGTAGCCCAAATGGAAACCATCCCCGCTGTTAAAAAATATGATATTATCCTTGCCAATATCAACCTGAATGTCATCACCGCAAACCTTTGTTCTTTAGCCGAAATTGCTCATGCTGGCGCTGATATTTTGTTCAGCGGATTTTTAAAAGAAAATGAAGCAGTAATCCTGACTGCCATTGAAAGTGCTGGTTTTCAATGTATAGCCACTGCACAAAAAGGCGACTGGATTGCCATCCGGGCAAAAAGATTTTGATTTTTACACAATATTTTACCGGGTTCAGCATTAAATAAATGTTAACCAAAACGATATTTCGGTATATTTGCTCCCTCAACTCACCTATCAATTTATGAAGGAACTATTAGTAATAATGCTGGCATACCTAATTGGGTCTATTCCAACAGCGCTTATTATCAGTAAGAAATTCTTCGGTATAGACATTCGGGAATATGGCAGCGGTAATATGGGAGCCACTAATACCTTCCGGGTATTGGGTTCCAAGTACGGCACCATCGTAATGGTTTGTGATATTTTAAAAGGAATGTTAGCAGTATCTCTGTTTAATTTTTTACCTCATTATTTGCACAACGAATGGGACAGGACAAACCTGATGGTTGGCCTTGGCCTTGCATCTGTGTTGGGGCATGTGTTCCCCATATTTGCCCAGTTTAAAGGTGGCAAAGGAGTGGCTACTTTGTTTGGGATGATACTGGCTGTTCAGCCGGTGATTGCTTTAAGTTGTGTAGGTGTTTTTTTACTGGTACTTTTTTTAACCCGGTATGTATCGCTCAGTTCCATTATTGCCGGAGTGGCATTGCCCATATTTGTACTTTGGATTTGGAACGAAGATGTGGTGATCTACAGAATATTTGCTGTGCTGGTTGGCTGCATGGTTATCCTTACCCATCAAAAAAATATAGCCAAGATATTAAGAGGAAACGAAAGCAGGGTGCCAATCTTCAAGCACAGGGACAGGAGAAAAGCTGCCCGTATCAAATAAACTTTTTCAATAAAAATATTTTCCCTGATCAACTTTGATACACGGCTTAGTTGAAATATTTCTAGCCATTGTTATATAATCCGAATCCCGTTTTAGAGAGATTTACCTGTACAGAAATTTTTATTGATCTGCTCAAACAATTATCATTTTCAGTATTGCATTTCTTCCCAAACAGCAATATTTACCTCTCTGTTATGCAACCATTTTTCATTTAACAAGTCATTGCATAGTTATTGGTACGCCAATTGTTTAACATAGATAATAAATACATTTACACATGAAAAAGATTTTAACCTTAGCACTTTCCGTTTCACTTTTTATTACCGGTTGTACCAAAAATGCACTTACCGGAAAAAGTCATTTGAGCCTGATATCTGAAAGCCAGTTGCAACAAATGGCGGTAACAGAATATCAAACTTTCTTATCTCAAAATAAAGTGGTGAGTTCCTCCGGAAACAAAGATGCAGAAATGGTAAAAAGAGTAGGCTCACGTATTGCCAATGCCATAACTCAATACTACAAAGGCCAAGGAAGACCCGAAGTTTTAAAAGACTATAATTGGGAATTTAATTTGGTTGACAATAAACAAGTAAATGCCTGGTGTATGCCTGGTGGTAAAGTGGTGGTATATACCGGTCTGTTGCCCATTGCACAAAATGAAGCCGCATTAGCCATAGTGCTTGGTCATGAAATAACCCATGCCGTAGCAGGACATGGTGGAGAAAGAATGAACAATGGTTTGCTGGCACAGGGCCTTGGTGCTGTAGGGGATATATTGACCAATGGCAATCCAAAAGTGAATAGTATTTTCAACAATATTTATGGCCCCGGAGTGCAGATAGGTGTCTTACTGCCTAACTCCCGTAACCAGGAATACGAAGCCGATCATTATGGATTATTGTTTGCTGCCATGGCAGGATACAACCCAAGAGAAGCAATCCCATTTTGGCAAAGGATGTCACAGGCAGGTAATGGCAGTCAAAAGCCACCAGAGTTTTTGGCCACTCACCCTGCTGATGAAAAGAGGATTGCTAAATTAGAATCTTACATGCCAGAAGCATTGAAATATTACAAGCCGATTAAAAAATAATTTTCGCTGTATAAAAATATTAGAGCCCGCCATTTGGCGGGCTTTTTATTTTATGCCTTGTCAAAATATTATTATCTAAAAGAAAAGTTTATAACTATAATAAGCATGCAGGAAACTTGATTTGTTTAGAAACCAGGTTGGCATAAATAAATATACACCCGCTGGCTCTATCAGGCTATTAAGCGTTGTGAATTTAACTCTGCAAACGGATAAATATCCATGAAGTTGTATCAACAAGGTGCCCGGCTTTGCTGATGAAGGCATATCTTGATATACGTTTAAACATTACCAGCGAAACAAAGACAGTAAAATAAAAACCAGTTAGTCACTGGTTTATTGTTGGCACAGCCGGTATTGATTATATTAAAGTGATAAAGTAAAAATACTGGCAGGCTATCAGCTACGGTGTGAGTAAAGTTTTAAAATAGTACGATTGAAAAGTTAGCAGTATCTGTCGTTTGTTTTTTATCTTAGAAGCTGTTTGAGTTAATTATTTAAAAGTTCTTATGTGTATAAGTTGAGAACTAAAGTTGTGTAAAAAAGAAAGTTGCCCGATAGTAGTGGAATGACAAAACCCCACCACTTTTCAAGCAACTTTCAATGGCAAAT
>JANLQY010000101.1:0-38445 GCA_031368105.1 Chitinophagaceae bacterium | reverse complement strand
GCAGCAGAAAAAAGCAACAGCACACCAACAGCACCTGTCAGTAAAAAGAAAATACTGGTATAGCGGCTGGATAATAAGCGGAGTGAAAATGATTGTGTAGCAGAAATATTTGCCAGTAAATAATGAAAGTTATAACTGCACAGCGTGGCAAAAAAAACAAATGCCATCAGGTGGTAATTAACCGGGAGATGAACTAGCAGAGTGGTTTGAAAAACAAGTGCCGCTGCACATAAAGCTACCCATAGTGCATGGGTGATGATGAAATATAAAACCTTCTGTTGCAGGTGGAGTTTAATTATGAATAATTACTATTGTTTCTGAATTGACAGTGTCGCTTTTATTTTTAGCCTTATCCTGTATCATGAAACGAAAATAACAGGTGTCGTTTTTACCCGGGCATTGAGGGGATTGTATCAAAGGATAATTGGGAACTCCATATCCATACGAAACAAGAATTTCACCTTCGCTGTTTTTTACGACGGGAAAACTCGGCATGTTATAATATTGTTTGAACCTGCTCTCAGGGCAGTTGATGCCATATTTTTCTACATAGATGGAGTCTTGCAAATCACCTTCTGCATCTGTATAGGATAACTTAAATTGTATTGTCTGACCATTCGAAAGCTCGTTTGTGTTTACAGATTTATATTTTAATTGTGGAGTGGTTGAAAATTTATTTTTAGTGCAACCGCAAATTGCCAAACAAATCACTGCTATTAAAATTGTGTTACGCATCTTTGTATTTTAATCATCAAATTTAGTAATAGAAATTGAATACTGCTGTTAAAGATAGGGAACTGGAGGATAAAATATTTTCTGTGACAGCAGAAACTTTTACTGATATAGCTTTAGCCATTTTTCGTTTTCAATATGAAAACAATGCAGTTTACAGGCAGTTTTGCAATGCACTAAAAGTGGATCCCGGTAAAGTGGATGCTTTAAATAAAATTCCTTTTTTACCCATCTCTTTTTTTAAGACACATACCATCACCACAACAGACTTTGCTGCAGCAGCCATTTTTGAGAGCAGCGGTACTACACAAACTGTCAACAGTAAACATTTGGTAAAAGATATTGGCCTGTATGAAAAAAGCTTTACCACCGCTTTTGATTTATTTTATGGTGCGGCAACAGACTGGTGCATCATTGCATTGCTGCCGTCTTACCTGGAAAGACAACATTCTTCACTTGTGATGATGGCAGACAGACTAATGGAACAAAGCCAGCATCCGCAAAGTGGTTTTTACCTGAATGAATTGGACAAATTACAACAGGTTTTATCAGCGCTGGAACAGCAGCAGCAAAAAGTGTTACTGATCGGCGTTACCTTTGCCTTGCTTGATTTTGCAGAACAGTTCCCTATGGCTTTACATCATACAGTCATCATGGAAACAGGTGGCATGAAAGGGCGCAGAAAAGAAATGACGAGGCAACAGGTACATGAAATTTTATGCACTGCATTTCAGCAAAAAAATATTAACTCTGAGTATGGCATGACGGAACTGCTGAGCCAGGCTTATTCAAAAGGCAATGGTATTTTTAATGCTCCGCCGTGGATGAAAATATTGGTCCGTGAAGAAGATGATCCATTAACCATTTACAAAGCAGGCGACAAGCCAACAATTGCCGGAGCAGTAAATGTAATTGACTTGGCAAATATTTATTCCTGCAGTTTTATTGCTGCAGAAGATGCAGGAAAATTATATGCGGATGGCAGTTTTGAAATATTAGGAAGATTAGATAATACCGATATCAGGGGCTGCAGTTTGCTGGTATTGTAACTGGTTCAATTTCCAGGTTTATTTTTTTCAAAATTTTTGTTTAGCAGTTTAGCAGTTTAGGGTTTAGCAGTTTAGTTTGCGTTCTAAGCTAAACTGCTAAACCCTAAACTACTAAACGAATCACCATCACCCTCCCGTAGCAAATCCTTCAAACACCGTCATACCGCCATCAATAAAAATACTGGCACCGGTAATATAATCACTGTCATCGCTTGCTAAAAAAACGGCCAGCTTTCCAATGTCTTCCGGCACACCAATGCGGTTGTAAGGTATCAGTGTCATCAGGCTGTTGTAAGCTTCGGGTGTACTCCAGGCAGCAGTGTTGATAGGCGTTTTAATAGCACCGGGGCAAATACTGTTCACCCTTATTTTATCACCGCCATATTCCTGCGCCAGTGTTTGCATCAGCATTTTAATGGCGCCTTTGGAAGAAGCATAATTGGCATGGCCAGCCCAGGGTATCATTTCATGCACACTGCTCATACAAATAATTTTTCCACATGCAGCAGAACGTTCTGCCACTACACCTCTTCTTAAAAATTCTTTGATGGCTTCCCTGGCACATAAAAACTGTCCGGTAAGATTTACGTCAATCACCAGTTGCCATTGCGCCAGTGTCATCTCATGAAATTTTGCATCCTTCTGCAGCCCTGCATTGTTTACCAAAATATCTACGGTGCCAAACTGTTGTATCACCTGTTGAAACATACTGATTACCTGGTCTTCTTTGCTCACATCAGCCATTACTGCTATGGCATTGCTGCCGGTTGCTTTTATTTTTTCCACCACCGCATCAGCAGCTTCTGGTTTGGATACATAGTTCACCACCACATTGGCACCGGCTTCGCCTAATGAAATAGCGACACCTTCTCCAATGCCGCTGTTGGCGCCGGTTACAATGGCTGTTTGCCCGGATAATTTTTTTTCGTTTGCCATAAAAATAGTTCCTGTTTAAAAAATGCTGTTAGTATTTTATTTTGTAAAATAAGATAATGGCTGCAAAAAGAAATGTGACCGCATTGGCTACCGTAACCGGAATATTATTAGTGAGCAGGCCAAATGATAACCATAGCAAAGTGCCAACAGTAAACAGCCAGTACATTGACAAAGAGATGCCCGAAGTGTTTTTGGTCCGGATGGTTTTGAGAGCCTGCGGCATAAAAGAAGCTGTGGTACAGATGGCTGCAGCAAAGCCAATAATAGTAATCCAGTTGATGGTCATTTAATCAAGTTTTATAATTTTTGCAATGGTAAATTGTATTGGCAATAAAAAAAGCCTCACCCTCCTTTTCTCTCCGGTGGAGCGATATTTCAAATCATTAATAAACATTTTATCTTCCATATCATCAGTTGTTCTTTAATTAAAATAATGTCAGGCTCTGCTATTTATTTATCACTCTAAAGTTGTGAACTCTTTTTATCCCCTCCTTCGGAGGGGTTGGGGAGGCTCTTTAAAACCTTCCCACAATTTTAAAATTGATCAGTCTTGGTGTAAGCCTGTTGGGAATGCTATACACAGCATTGGAAAAATCTTTTATCAACTGGTAAGAGATGATGTTGGGCCGGTCGATTAAATTAAACACTTCAAAGCTGAGCCAGATATTTTCAAAATTACGGAAGGGGCTGTGGCTGCGGCGGCTGCTTTTTTCATCCAGCAGCAAAGCACTGAAACCAATATCCACCCGGATGTACGGATCAATAATCAGTGCATTGCGGTACTTGACACTGTTAGGAATATTGAACGGCATATTGCTGCCATAAATCATATTCAAATGCACCCTGAAATTTTTATTGGTAGATAAATAATCCTGCAAAAACAAACCGACGGTCAGCATCCTGTCTGTTGGACGCCTTACCCAGCCTACGTCCTGCCGCACACTGTCCACTACTGTTTGGTCTTCTGTTTTTGAATTAATGATTTCACCGGCTGCATTTTTATACTGGTAATAATGATCACCATCAATATTTTCTTTTGTCTTCATCAGCCCGATACTCAGCCAGCTTTCTGCATCTTTTACCAGTTCGGTATAGAACCTTGTTTCCAGTCCATACGCATATCCTTTGGCGTTGTTGTTGCCAAAATAACGGATCCTTACATTGTCCACATCATACGGAATTAAATCACGGATGTTTTTATAATACGCTTCGGTGGTGATACGGAATGGCCTGCTCTCTGTTTTAAAATTATAATCAAAACCGGCAACTATTTGATAACTCTTTTGTGATTTTACTGCGGTGTTTACGGTGCCATCAAATTTTCTCAGCTCCCGGTAAAATGGCGGCTGATCGTAAATGCCGGCGGCAAGTTTAAACACCACATCTTTTTTCCAGTTGGGCTTAATGCTTACCTGTGCCCTCGGGCTGATTAAAAATTCTTTGTTCAGGCTGTTGTAATTATACCGTATGCCAGCCTGCAAAGTAATGTCTCTTTTATTGTTGCTGAAATTGATATTATCCTGCACATAACCGCTGTATTTTTTAATGGATAAATCGGCGGTGCTGTTTAAAAAAGTATTCAATCTTCCGGTGTTCAGCGGCAAAGAATAATTGGCGCTGTCCTGGTATTCCCACTCGTATAATTTATCGGCAATATTGGTTTGCTCAATGCTGTTGCCAAATTGAATAAAATGTTTTCCCTTGTCCAGTGTCCCTTTCAGGGCTGCATTCCATACCTCAATGTTCAGCGAATTGCGGCCATAGTTTTGATAATAACCTGCACCCAGTGGATTTACAATTTGCCCGAAGCTGCTGCTGCTGTGATCAAAATCCCGGTCGCCAAATAAGTAAGCACCTGCAATATCAAAGTTTTCATTTTCCTTATTTTGAAAGCGGCTAAGCATCCACTTTAGTTTTAGTTTTTTGTTGGGCTGGTTCACCGCACTAAGGCCGATAAAATTTGTTTTGTATCCATCTTTTTCCTGTCCTTCAAAATAAATATCCAGTCCGAGGTTGGCTGTAAACAGGGGAGAAAAAACGGACGTGGTTTTCTGTGCGCTTTCCGGTATCAGTGTAAATTTAGTGCTGGAAAAATTGCCCAGCATTTCCAATTGCCATTTGTCGTTGAGTTTGTAAGTGATGTACGCCTGTGCATCAGTAGAAGTGGGCGTGTAGGCGCCTTTTGTTTCCTGGCTGCTGAGTAAGTTGCGGTTGCTCTTTGTTCTTACGCCTACTAAATAAGTAAGCCTTTCTTTTTTGGCAGATCCTTCTAAATGAAAACCCTGCTCCAGCAAACTTACATACACAGACCCGCCAAACTGTTTGGGTTTCTTGTATTGAATGTCCAGCACACTGCTCATCTTGTCGCCGTACTTTGCCTGGAAACCGCCGTTGTAAAAACTCACATTCCTCGCCATTTCAGGATTGATAAAACTCAGTCCTTCCTGCTGGCCGCTTCTTACTAAGTAAGGCCTGAAAATTTCAAAGTCGTTGATGTAAATTAAATTTTCATCGTAGTTGCCGCCACGAACACTGTACTGCGATGTGAGTTCATTGTTGCTGCCAACCAATGACTGGATGAGCTTTTCAATGCCTCCGCCGGGTGCAGGAATTGCAAGGGCACTCTTAGGATTTATTTTAGTAAGCCCCAGTTCTGTTCTTTCTCTTTGGTCGCCAACCACCACGGTGGTAAGTGTTTTGCCCGAACGCTGTAATTTGATGGTTACTTTTTCTTCTTCTTTATCACTCAGGAAAAAGCCCTGTTGTTTTTCTGCATAACCGGTGTGTGAAAATACCAATGCGAAAGATTTTTCCGCTGTCACTTTTATGCGGAAGCTGCCACTGTCGTTGCTGACAATGCCGGAAGCTTTTCCCAACACACTAACGGATACTGCCGAAATGGGATTTTCATTTTCATCAATTACTTTACCACTTACATAGGCCGATTTTTTTTGTGCCGCAGCAGTAAGGCAAAGCAGTGATAAAATAATGCCGGTGATTACTCTCATGTTATGAAGGTAAATGATTTCTTGTTTTTTATAATTGATAAAAATAAAGGGTTGTTGATAAATGGCAAGTAATTTTTTATTTGTTGAGGTGCAGGATATCGTTCACAAGTGTTGGGAACCTTAGTAGAAAAGAATATAATAAAGTACTTAACCTTATTACCTTCTTTTTTAGACTGGCAATTAATAAGTGAATTGCGCTTATAAAATCAATTGCTAGTAAGGTTTGCAAAACAATTTACAGAAGTACGCCGAGCTTTTACAAATGCAATGCTAGCCGCATTTATGTCAAAGTAATATTTCTATTCTTATCAAGAATTTTAAATATCAAACTTTGTGTTGACAAAGTCACTGTCAACTCTGATGGCTTGTCAATTAAGTGGCGATTTTTAGTTTGTGTGAAATCTTTGACTTCGGAGATTTTTATTTGAACTGTTTTATGTTTTAATAATTCGGTTACATATTCAACCGTCACTACTCCTAATTCCTTTATAAGATTTGAGAAATATTTTCTGTCAGAGAAGGGCATGCGTAAAAAAGTTCCAGCGACAAACAAAACTCCTGTTTCAGTGATTTCTGCATTAAAAGTTGAGCCTACTAACCATATAAAGAGTCCGCTCAATAAAGGATGGCCAAAGGTCAAGAGTAGAACTTTTCTATTTATTGAAGTTTCCCAATTCTCAACTAAAGCAAATAGAAGTGTCCCAAAAGTTGGATAAACAAGTAACGTTATTAAGAAGGCATATAGAATATTCATAGTTTAATTCATCTTAAGATTTGTGAATAATTGCAGCTAGCTCTTGTATTAACGAATGTACAATTAAAAACTTCCGCAATTACAACCAAATAAACTACATGCTGTTGCTTTTGTCTTAACAGGAACCTGCCTCTGCCGCAGGCAGGTTGGGGTGGGTTTGTTTGATTAAAAGGATGGTGGTTTATGAATCCTGTAAATCTTTTCAATTCATTCAATCATCGTTCAGACAATCTATACAGTGATTAAAGTTCCACATTGGTATGCCGTAAAAGTGAGTGACACAAGGATGTTGCCACAACTACAAATGCTCGTTACAAAATATCAACGCATCATTTTTTAGCCGGCAATGTTTCTTCCAGCCATTTATAAAATTCATGCTGCCATACCATTGCATTTTGTGCACTCAGCACCCAGTGGTTTTCTTCGGGCAGGTACAGCAGTTTACTTTTTATGCCACGCAATTGTGCAGCCTGGAAAGCCTGTAAGCCTTGCTCAATGGGCACCCGGTAGTCTGTGCCGCCCTGCACTACCATGATCGGCGTGTTCCATTTATCAACATAATTGATGGGGTTAAACTGGTTGTATGATTTTTGTGCTGCTACATTTTTTTTATCCCAGTAGGGGCCACCCCAATCCCAGTTTACAAACCACATTTCTTCGGTGGTGCCATACATGCTCCGCATGTCAAAGATGCCATCATGGGCAATGAAAGTTTTGAAACGGTTGTTGTGAATGCCTGCCAGCATAAACACAGAATAACCACCATAGCTGGCACCTATGCAGCCCAGTCTGTCTTTATCAACAAATTTTTCTTTGCTCACTGCATCAATGGCGCTGAGGTAATCTTTCATTGCCTGCCCACCATGGTCTTTGCTGATTGCTTCATTCCATTTGGTACCATGCCCCGGCATTCCCCTGCGGTTGGGCGCTACCACTATGTATCCCTGCGATGCTATCAGCTGAAAGTTCCAGCGGAAAGAATAAAATTGTGTGAGAGCAGATTGTGGGCCGCCCTGGCAGTACAATAAAGTTGGGTATTTTTTTGCTGCATCAAAATTGGGAGGATAGATAATCCATACCAGCATTTGCTTTGCATCGGTGGTGGTTACCCATCGTCTTTCTGTTTTGCACAAAGTAATTGTGCTGTAAGTGTCGTCATTAACGTGAGTGAGTTGTTTCATGCTGCCGTCAGTGCTGCTGACAGAAAATAATTCTGCTGCATGGTTCATATCAGTTCGGGAAACAATGAGTGTATTGCCGCTTTGCCCAACAATACCGGTAATGTCAAAATCGCCTTTGGTGATTTGTTTTATATCCGGCAGTTTCATACTGGCGCCGGTATATTCCACCTGGAACAATTGCAGTGTGCCGTTGACAGGTGCATAAAAGAAAATATTTTTTCCATCATTGCTCCAGCGGAAACCTTCCACATGAATGTCATCACGCCGGGCAGTTAAATTTACTTTTATGCTGCCTGTTTCTGTTGAAGCAATCAAATCCTGTTTGTCCGATTCGTATCCGTCTCTTTTCATACAAAGCCATGCCAACGTGCCTTTGCTGCTGATGGATGGTGCCACATCATAGCCTTTATTGCTCTCCGTCAGGTTTCTTGTTTTTCCTGTTTCAATGTTGTATTCATACAAATCACTGTTGGTGCTTACCGCATAATCTTTACCATATTTTTTCTTGGTAACATAAATAACAGATTTACTGTCGGGCCGCCAGATATAATCTTCATCACCGCCAAATGGTTTGGTGGGTGCATCATAAGGTTCGTTGGGCATAATGTCTTTTGATTCTTCGGGTTTGCCAACTGGGGTTATAAAAACATGATCAAAATTTCCATCTTCCCAAGTGTCCCAGTGGCGGTTGTTGAGGTTATCAAAAATATATGCGTTTGATTTTGTGAGCTCAGGATAATAATCGGTGCCGGTGATCTGTTTAATTTTTACTTCTTTGTTGCTCAATAAATATTTACCATCGGGAGAAATATTTTTATCGGCCAGCAAACTGTCAGGATTGCTGATGACTGTAGGCGTGCCGCCTTCTACCGGTATCATGTATGATTTGCGGCTGCCTTTGTTGGCTTCCACGTTTGGAGTGTTTACAGTATACACTACATACCTGCCATCTTTTGAAATGCTCAGGCCTGCAACCCTGCCCAGTTTCCAAAGCAGTTCAGGAGTCATTTTATTTTGCGCCATTGCAAATAATGGGAGCAATGCAAATAATACAGCAACAATTTTTTTATTCATGATAATATTTTTGAGTCAGCTAATTTACTATTATTAACCGTTGGTTGTGTTGAGTGATTAATTTCAGCTGGCCACTTTTTTTATAAAGGATAAAAAGGAGATATCGCTCAATGGATGCCATATTGCACCTGTGCAGAAGTAATGCACTTGTGGATAGAAGATATAGAGGGGCAGGGTTGATAAATTAAGTCTTGCTCTTTACACAGTAACAAAACACCCATTGTATAGCACAATGGGTGTTTTGTTACTGTGATTATACGGCACTAAAATTTTATGTTAACCCCCACCATAAAATTAAACGGGGCCATAGGAAAGTAATAATTTTCCGTAGTTAGTCCACCAGCAATATAACTAAACGTATAACCATTCGATTCGTACTTTTTATTGAATACATTATTCAATTGTAAAATGATATTGGCTGCTTTGAAAATCTTGTTCTCTATTAAATAACTTAACCTTATATCCTGTACATAATAAGGATTCAGGCTCCTGCTTTTTTGTGAAGTATTATCAAGATATTGCCTGCCCACATATTTGCTCAACAAACTGATCTCAGCATTTTTAACAGGGATAAAATTGATACTGCCACCTGCAATAACAGCAGGTGAAAAAGAAATATCAGTTGATTTATAAAAATTACTTTTCGTACCACCGTTATCATAATCATCTATCAGCTCCGTGAAGTTTTTTATTTTGTTTTCACTCAGTGTAAGGTTGGCTGCCATGTTTGCAAAATTACACAGCTGTACTTTTCCCTGCAGTTCAATACCAAGTCGGTAACTTGTCGGAACATTGATCCTCGTATATGCACCCACATCGTTGATATTACCTACCAATACCAACTGGTTGTTGTAATCCATGAAATAGGCATTGGCACCGTAAGAATATTTTTTGCTTTTTCTTTCTATTCCCAACTCCCAATCCTTTAGTAACTCTGCTTTTGGCTGCAGGGTTTTGCCGGCTTCAAAATCATCTCTCATTGGTTCCTTACCAGCTATTGCAAAAGAAGCATAGGCGGTTAATTCATTGTCGGTATAAGTAATACCCGCTTTTGGATTGACAAAATTGTAACTGTTGTTTATAATGATAGAGGGATTATCCCTGAACCCGTTAATGCTGTAATTCACATTCCGGTACTGTAGGTCAATAAAACTCTGCCAGTGGTTATTTAATTGCTCTGTCCATTTGCTGTATAAAGAAAAATCTTTTTTATCAGCAGTAAGATTGTACCAGCGGTAGTTTGCAGGAATAGCAGGCTGCACCTGTGCCCAGATAACTTCTCCAAAATGTTTTCCGTCATATTTGTTCCAGCCACCACCGGCAGTAAACTGTGTTTTACTTTTTTTGTATTGAACAGAAAAAATAGTCCCATAAAAATTATTATCGAGCCACAGTCTCCTGACCAGATCTGTTTTGGTAATGGTATTGTTACCATCAAAATAATCAGGTAAGCCATAGCTGACTAAGTCAGACTCCGCCCTGTACTCTTCATAATAACCTGCACCCCTGGTAAGAAATACTGCAGCATTTGCTTTCCAGTATGGATTAAACTGGTGGTTGAAAAAAAACTGGAAATGCGTTTGTGTGTAATTGTCTGTTTCATTATCATAAGGAGTTCCGGGCTTTTCTGTTCCTGCGGCATTGTACCTTCTGTTGTTAGCCAGGTCACTCTCCGGTATGCCATACCATGCCTGGTAAGTTTTTTCTTTGCCTGAAAAAATATTCAGGCGAAAAGAATTGTTTTGGTCGGTCCATGCAGTGCTTAGATAAAAAGATCTGAGGTTGGTTTTGGCCCGGTCCACATATCCATCACTGCTGATCCTGCTCAGTCTTCCATCAATGGTAAAGTGGTTTCCTAAAAGGCCAGTCCCAAATTTAATGGTGTTTTTCAAGGTATTGTAAGAGCCAAAACTATTGTTGGATTCTGCGTAAAACTGTTGATTGAGTTCGTTGGTGGCAAGGTTGATGGTGCCACCAAAAGCGCCGGCGCCATTGCTGCTGGTACCCACGCCACGCTGTATTTGTATGCTGTTGAGCGAAGAAGAAAAATCTGGTAGGTCAACATAATAAGTGCCCTGGCTTTCTGCATCATTGTAAGGGATACCGTTGAGGGTTACATTGATCCGGGTGGCATCGGTACCACGGATATGTATGCCGGTATATCCAACGCCATTGCCTGCATCCGAGTTACTTACTACCGACGGAGTTTGATTCAACAGGAATGGAAGATCCTGCCCGAGATTATTTTTTTCAATTTCTTTTTGGGTAAGATTGGTTTTTGCAAACGGGGCTTTTTCTGCAGCCCTGATAGCCAGCACCTCAATTGGCTGGAGGTAGGCAGTGTCATTAAATTTTTTTCCGGTTTGTGCAGTTGCAGTTAACACAAAGACACAAAGCAACATACACGATAGTACATTTTTCATTTCAAAAATTTTTAACTGAAATCCAGAGTAGAGAGGAAACTCATCAAACCCTTTTTGGGGTAGGAGTTGGCATTTCTCCCTTCGCAGGCATTATCCTGATCAGGTTGTCGGGTGTAATCTCAGCCTTTTTTCTTTTTGTCATGTTTCGACAAGCTCAACATGACAAAAAACAAAAAAAGCACCCCGGAAATTCAGACGGTTAAAAGAGCGGTTAGGATGTAAAGGTATGTTGCTTTAATTTTAATTTCCAAAAAAAATGTAACAAATGCTTTTGTTGTCCGTACAAATAAAAAAAGTATAGCCATGAAAAAATTATTAGTTGCTCTCTTAACTTTTGTAAGCCTGCACAGTTTTGCACAGGACATTACATTGAATGATGCCAATGCCGAAAAAAGAAATCTTACGGCCAGTTTTAATGCCATCACAGTTTCGGATGGTATTGAATTATTCCTCACACAGGGCAATGAAGAATCGGTTGCAGTAAGTGCTTCCGATCCAAAATTTATGGAGCGTTTTAAAACAGAAGTGGTAAGCGGCACCCTGAAAATTTACTACGAAAGCAAATCAATGATTTGGAACAATAATGAAAAAAGAAAGCTCAGAGCTTATGTTTCCTTTAAAACATTGGAGAGCCTGAAAGCATCCAGCGGCAGTGATGTAAAAGCCAAAAGTATTTTTACATTGGATAAATTGCTGCTGTCTTTTACGAGTGGTTCACAATTTACCGGCGGGCTCAATGTTGGCCAGGTAGAAGTTTCACAAAACAGTGGCTCAGAAATTATTGCCACCGGCAAAGCAGGCAATTTAAAAGTTGACCTCAGCAGTGGTGCTATCTTCAAAGGCTTTGATTTGTCGGTTGATTATTGCGATGCCAAAGCCACCAGTGGCGGAGAAGTACGCATTAGTGTAAACAAAGAATTAAGTGCCAAAGCAAACAGCGGCGGCGGTATCAAATACAGGGGAGAAGGAGTATTGAAAGACATCAATGTAAACAGCGGCGGTTCAGTAAAAAAATCATAAAAGGGTCGGGACGCTCCCAGCGGCCTGAACCGTAAAAAAATGAACTCTCAAATAAAAAAGTAATCAGTAAATAAAATTTTATGAAGAAGCTTTTATTAATATTGGCAATAACTTTTTCTGCAGTAATTGCACATGCACAAAAAACAATTGTGAATGATGCCAATGCAGAAGCAAGGGAACTCACAGGCAGTTTTACTGCCATCAAAGTATCAGGTGATATTGATATTTATCTTTCGCAGTTTGAAACTGAATCGCTTGCAGTGAGTGCATCAGAAGACAAATACAAACAAAATATTAAAACTGTTATTGACAATGGTACACTCAGCATCTACTACGATTCGGATGGTGGCTGGTCGAAGGGGAATAAAAAATTGAAAGTATATATCTCCTTTAAAAATTTGCAAAAAATAGAAGCCCATGGTGCCAGTGATGTGCATGTGGCCGGTACGATCACTGTTCCAAAATTGAGTTTGGATTTAAGCGGTGCCAGTGATTTTAAAGGTACTGTTACCGTAACAGATCTTACAATGAATTTAAGTGGTGCCAGCGATGTAAAGATCAGCGGTACTGCCGGTAATGTGGCAATAGAGTCAAGCGGTGCCAGCGATGTAAAAGGTTACGAATTGATTGCAGAAAACTGCAATGCCAAAGCTTCTGGTGCATCAGACATCAATATTACTGTAAACAAAGAATTGAATGTAAATGCCAGCGGTGCCAGCGATGTTTTTTATAAAGGTACTGCAGTGATAAAAGATCTGCACACCAGTGGTGCCAGCAGTGTGGCAAGAAAAAGTTAGTGTTTTATTGTTATGGTTAAATTGTTTTATTGTTGATTGTACTGCTAACAATTTAACCATTGAACAATCCGGCAATTTATCTTCCAAATGCCCACATTAAAAACTGAGGTAACTCACTGCTCCATGAAGCATACTCATGTTTGCCTCCGGCTGTTTCTTTATACACAATATCATTTGGCGGACAAACATTTTTGCTTTTAATCAGCTCCACTAAATCTTTGGTATCATCCACCACATCAATCACCCCATCTTTATCCCGGTCGCCTTCTTCTTCTTTGGTACCGGCATAAAACCAGTATTTTAAATGCGGCCTTTTTCGGGATGATTTAATATAGTTCAGCATGATCCGGTTTTTATCATCTGAATAATCTGCAGCAGCTGCATCTTTATCCCTCCACCAAAATGAACCGGAGAATACACCCACTTTATCAATCTTATCTGCATGGTTCCAGGCAATATCAAATGCTGACAAACCTCCCAGTGAACAACCGGCCATGACAACCGAATTAAATTTTCGTACGCCGGCTTTCTTTTTTACATAGGCATACAATTCATCGTCAATGAAGTCAGCATATTTATCAGCCCTGTTTCCCCTGTTTTGAAAATCGGGATACCCGGCTACACCATATTTTTCATTGCGGTTGCCGGCATGTATGGCCACCACTATCAGCGGCTGTATCAGTTTATTTTTATACAAACTGTCCAGCGTTTTCTTCACCCTGAATTCATCCACATCCTGCCCGTCATTTAGCAATAATAAATTCATACCGCCTTTATCATCCGGCATTGGGGTACTGATAATAGTCAGTTTAATATGCTCCTGCAAGTGGCGGCTGTAGATTTCATCTTCCTGCTGTTTTATTTTTTTCTTACAACCAGGCAGTATGAAAACCACTGCCAGCAGCAGTATCAGGAGTTTTGAGAAGTGTTGCATAAAAGTATTTTGAAAAACAAATGTATATTATTTGGCAGCAAAACTGCAAACCGTTACTTTTGCAGTGCGAAATAGAGCAGCGGTAGCTCGTCGGGCTCATAACCCGAAGGTCGGAGGTTCGATCCCTCCTTTCGCAACTAAAGTGAAGGCTCGTGAGAGCCTTTTTTATTCTTAGCAGTTTAAAGCGCTAATGAATTTGATTACCTTCTCCTTCTTTTGTGTTCAGGCCCGGTGTCAAATTCCTTTTATTTATTGTTTTAAAATAAATCATGAAATCAGGATTTGTAAACATATTCGGTAAGCCCAATGCCGGCAAAAGCACTTTGCTCAACGCACTGATGGGTGAAAAGATGGCCATTGTTTCTCACAAAGTGCAGACAACAAGGCACCGCATCAAAGCTATTCTTACTGATCCCAATTATCAAATTATTTTTTCTGATACCCCCGGTATCATCGAACCAAAATACAAGTTGCATGAAAAAATGATGCAGGCGGTAAAAGGCAGTCTCGAAGATGCAGATATAGCTTTGTTATTAGCTGATGCAGGTGAACATCCTGAAGAAGCCAACACTATTTTTTCTGCACTCCGGTTAAAAGCACCGGCCTTAGTGGTGCTGAACAAATCTGATAAGGTAAAAGAAGACAGTATTAAAGAAACAACGGATTTTTTTAAACAGCAGACTTATTGCAAAGAAGTGCTGGTGATTTCTGCATTGAAGAAAAAAGGCATTGAAGAATTGTTGGCAAAAATTATTTCTTTGTTACCCGAAGGCATGCCCTTTTATGAAGGTGATGACCTCAGCGATTTGCCAACCAAATTTTTTGTAAGTGAACTGATAAGAGAAAAAATATTTTTATTGTACGGCGAAGAAATTCCTTACCACGCCACGGTATTGATACAGGAATTTAAAGAGAAAACAACCCTCATAAAAATACAGGCCGACATCATTGTACAGAGGGATACTCAAAAAGGTATTATATTAGGGGAAGGTGGAAAAATGATCAAGCAGTTGGGTACATTGGCAAGAAAAGACATTGAAGAATTTTTAAGCAGCAAAGTTTTCCTGGAACTGTTTGTAAAAGTAAGGCCCAAGTGGAGGGACAACGAAACACAGTTGAGGGAATACGGGTATTAATAAATTTGGAATTACGAATGTGGAATGCAGAATATGGGCAAGCGTTTATAAAACAACTGCCATTTCTAGAAAGTAAAAATTCGTAATTCGTAATTCATAAATCGAAATTTAAAATGGGTTTCACAGTAGCAGTAGTAGGCAGGCCCAATGTGGGCAAAAGCACATTCTTCAACCGTATGCTGGAGCAGCGTAAGGCCATCGTGGATGATGTAAGCGGTGTAACCCGTGACCGCCAGTATGGCGAAGCAGAATGGAACGGTAAATTTTTCAACGTGATAGACACAGGTGGTTTTGTGCCCAAGAGTCAGGATGTGTTTGAGAAAGAAATCCGCAAGCAGGTGATCATTGCCCTGGATGAAGCAGATGCGATTGTGTTCATGGTGGATGTTGCCACCGGCATCACCGACCTGGATGAATCCATGGCGCAGATGCTGCGTAAAACTTCCAAGCCTATTTTTTTAGTGGTCAACAAAGTGGACAATCACGACCGCCTGTTAGAAGCTTCCGAATTTTACAGTCTTGGTTTTGAAAAAATACATTTTTTATCTTCTATCAGCGGCACCGGCACCGGCGACCTGCTGGATGAAATTACTGCACTGATAACAGAAGATACAGAAAAAGATGACAGCGATGCCTTACCAAAATTTGCCATCATCGGCCAGCCCAATGTAGGTAAATCATCTTTGCTCAATGCACTCACCGGGCAGGAGCGTACCATCGTAAGCGATATTGCCGGCACTACCCGGGACAGCATTCATACACACTACAAATTATTCAACAAGGAATTTATTTTAATTGATACCGCCGGTATCCGCCGCAAAGCAAAAGTGAATGAAGACCTTGAATTTTATTCTGTGATCCGTGCGGTAAAAGCACTGGACGAAGCAGATGTATGTATGATTTTACTGGATGCCGAAAAAGGTATTTCAGCGCAGGATCTCAGCATCTTTGCGATGGCTGCAAAAAAAGGAAAAGGCTTAGTGGTGCTGGTAAATAAATGGGATGTGATGGATAAAGAAACCAACACGGCCAGGGATTATGAAGCGGCATTAAAAAAACGTCTGGCACCATTTACCGATGTACCTATTTTATTTATTTCCGCCACGGAAAAAATAAGGATACACAAAGCAATGGAACTGGCGCTGGAAGTGTATGAAAACAGAAAGCAGCACATACCCACATCCAAACTAAACGACATCATGCTGAAAGCCGTGGAAGCCTACCATGCACCCGTGGTACGTGGCAACCAGGTGAAAATAAAATATGTAACACAGCTGCCGGTGATAGTGCCATCCTTTGCATTTTTCTGCAACTACCCCGATGATATTAAAGCACCTTACAAGAATTATTTAGAAAACCAAATGAGGCTAAATTTTAAATTTAGCGGTGTGCCTATCAGGATATTTTTCAGGAAGAAATAATATTTTGTTTCCGGCTGTAGTGCTTGTGGCAACATTGTTGCGTTGCACTCTTGTACTTTTTTATTTCTATTCAGCTGCTTGTCTGAACGGGGATTTAGGTAGATTAAAAGGATGAATTGGATCTAGCTTATTTAGCTAATCTTTAAAATTCATCTTACGTTTCTGCAGCCAAATCTCTTTAATCAAATCAATCCACTGATACTGGCGCAGGTCCCCCGACCTGTGCTTCACTGTAGCTAAATTCTTATAAAATTACTCTAACATAAATAGATGTACTTTTTATTGTTGGTTAAGTAACGAATGTCAGCAGGTCAGGAGACCTGCACCAGGTGGGGTTTTATTCGTCGGGGTTTCACGAAAGCATTTTATATTATTTAGAGGATACTGTCAAAGTCAGGGCAAATGGAAAAAATACTTTCGGATATATCTGTGTAAGCGGCTATATTTAAGGTGTTCAAACTAATTTTACGCATTTTAAGAGAGAAATAGAATGAGTTATTTTGTAAAGCACGATCATGATGAAATATTAGTTGACGATCAAAAAAAAATGATACTCAAAGTCGAGAAAAACTCCCAACTATTCGACAATCTATTATGCAAATTTTATAATGACAATCAAATCATTTTTGAATGCTCGATATCTCGTCGGTTGTTTCACTATAAAATAACTGTTAAAAATAGCAACTCTAAATACGAAATAGACTTTGAAAGGAAAGGCTTGAATTATCATCTGAAATTTAATCAGAAAAAATACAAAGCTGTAAAGAGAAGCATTTTTAAGATTTTTACAAACGACCCTATTTATAAACTTTACATCGATAACGTTCAGACTGGAGAAGTCTTGCTTCTTCAAAAAATATACGCTGGCAATCGCTCTGGTCTTCTCTATAAAATTGATATTTATAAAGAGGATGAATTCGACATAGTACAAATTATCTCCTTTATCGTTGAAGATGAACAATGGAATAGAACTTATTGATAAGGTTAAAGTAAGGGACTTTGCGATCTGTTCCGGCGGAGTTTTTTAGCCCTTGTTAGGTTGTTCTCGCCAACAACCGAAACCAGTATCAGCAGCGTTTAAAATGTTCCCAAATGGTATTCCGTACAAGAGTGCGATGCAACGATGCTGCCATGAAAAACTAAAGCTGGCAACCAAAATAAATCCTTTCATAATTTTCTTCCTTTTGCTTTGTTGTAATTTGATTAATTTCCTGTTTCAAAATTTTTAGAATTAAAAATAATAAAAAAATTATAGCATTTATGATAGCAGGTTCGGCAATGATGTTGGGTGCGGCGGATGCACAAATAAAATACCCGGTCACAAAAAAAATAAACCAGGTGGATGATTATTTTGGTACCAAAGTGGAAGATCCTTACCGCTGGCTGGAAGATGATAACAGCAATGAAACCAAGGCCTGGGTAGAGGAACAAAATAAAGTAACCAACGCTTATCTGTCTGCCATTCCTTTTCGGGATAAAGTAAAAAAGCGATTAGAGGAAATGTGGAATTATGCCAAATACAGTTCGCCTTTTAAAGAGGGAAAATATTATTACTTCTACAAAAATGATGGACTGCAAAACCAGGCTGTACTGTACCGGCAGGTTGGTTTGAATGGAGCACCGGAAGTATTTATAGATCCCAACACAATGAGCAAAGATGGTACGGCAGCACCCGGTGTGCCTTCGTTTACAAAGCGTGCAAAGTATTGCTGCTACCTGTTATCGCAAAGCGGCAGCGACTGGCAGGAGGCTTATGTAATGGATGTGGAATCGAAACAATTACTGGCGGATAAAATACAATTTATAAAGTTCAGCGGTATTTCCTGGAAGGGTGATGATGGGTTTTATTACAGCCGCTACCCGGCAGGAGATGAGAGCAAAAAACTGAGTGGCAAGAATGAATTTCATAAACTGTATTATCATAAAATTGGGACGCCGCAAAATGCAGATGTGCTGGTATATGAAGATACTGAGCATCCGCAGATGACCATTAGCGGAGACCTCACTGAAGATGAACGTTTTTTAATCATCAGCAAATCGGAGGGTACCAGCGGCGAAGAAATATGGGTAAAAGATATGACAACGAATAGTGCTTTTACTCTGCTGATAAAAGGTTTTGACAATGAAGCAAATGTGATTAACAATGATGGTGACCGCCTGCTGGTGAAAACCAATATTGATGCTGCTAACTACGAAGTGGTATCCATTGATCCGAAAAATCCGGCTAAAGAAAACTGGCTGGAGATTATTCCGGCAAGAACAAAACTGCTGCAGAGTGCAGCGACTGCAGGTGGAAAATTATTGCTGAGCTATCTGGAAGATGCAACGAGTAAAGTATATCAATGTGATATAAAAGGAAAGCTGGAAAGAGAAATTACTTTGCCTGGAATAGGCACTGCTACAGGATTTGGTGGTAAGAAAGAGGACAAAGAAATATTTTATTCCTATACTTCTTTTAATACACCCAACACTATTTATGAATACGATATTGCTACAGGCAAAAGTAAATTGTTCCGCAGGCCGGAGGTAAAAATAAACCCGGAAGATTATATCACTGTGCAGTCATTTTTTAAAAGCAGGGACGGTGCTTCGGTGCCGATGTTTATAACTTACAAGAAAGGATTACAGTTGAATGGCAACAATCCAACACTGATTTATGGCTATGGGGGGTTTAATATTCCGCTTACTCCTGCGTTTAGTATTTCCAATGCTTTTTTTCTGGAGCAGGGTGGGGTATATGTACAGGTTAGTTTACGTGGCGGCAATGAATATGGTGAAGACTGGCATAAAGCAGGGATGCTGCAAAACAAACAAAATGTTTTCAATGATGTGTTTGCTGCTGCTCAGTTTTTAATTGATAAAAAATATACCAATCCATCCAGGCTGGCGCTTCGTGGTGGCAGCAATGGAGGCTTGCTTGTGGGTGCCTGCATTACCCAGCATCCTGAATTATTTAAAGTGGCCATACCGCAGGTAGGAGTGCTGGATATGTTGCGCTATCATTTGTTTACCATTGGCTGGGCATGGGCAGTGGAGTACGGCCGCAGCGATAAGAAAGAAGATTTTGACAACCTGTATAAATATTCGCCACTGCAAAATTTAAAGAAAGGTACGGGCTATCCAGCCACGTTAGTTACCACAGCCGATCATGATGACAGGGTGGTACCTGCACACAGTTTTAAATTTGCTGCCACCCTGCAGGAAATGAATGACGGCAAGAATCCAACGCTGATAAGGATTGACAGCAAAGCTGGTCATGGTGCCGGAAAGCCCACTAGTAAAGTGATTGAAGAGGCTGTGGACATCTGGAGTTTTGTGATTTATAATTTGGAGATGGGTAGCCCCCTCTAACTTTCCCCGTGGGGTAGGACAAGGCAAGAGTTTACAATTTGAAAGTGCCTGCTGAGCTAACTGTCGTTTGAATGATTGCTGAGTAAAGAAAAATAGTTGATGTGGAAGATAAAATGTTTAATAAAGATTTGAAGTACCGTCCCTTCTCCACCGGAGAAGGGATAAGAGGGATGAGGCTTTTAATTACCGGCAGCAATGGCTTACTGGGTCAGCATTTAATAAAGATGCTGATTGAAACAACAGCTCACCAGGTAATTGCAACTGGCAGAGGTGTGAATCGTTTGCCTTTTACTGCATCAGACAACTATCAATATTTTTCATTGGATATTACAGATGGTATTGCGGTGAATGATTTTTTAAATGAGCATAAGCCGGATGTGATCATTCATGCAGCAGCCATGACGCAGCCTGATCCCTGCGAATTAAACGAAATAAAATGTTGGGATGTAAACGTTACTGCCACCCGGTTTTTAGTGACTGCTGCAGAAAGTATCCATGCCCGGTTTATTTATATCTCTACTGATTTTGTTTTTGATGGATTGAGTGGGCCTTACAAAGAAACAGACGAACCCGGCCCGGTGAATTATTATGGCAGCAGCAAACTGGCTGCAGAAAAATCGGTGATGGAAAGTAAATTGCCGTGGGCTATTGTAAGAACAGTATTGCTGTATGGAAATATTTTAGTTGGCAGTCGCAGCAACATCATTAGTTGGGTTAAAGAAAATTTAGAAAAACATCAGCCCATCAAAGTGGTAACCGACCAGTGGCGTACACCAACTTATGTGGAAGATTTAGCAAGAGGAATTTTGTTGGTGATTGAAAAAAGAGCTACTGGCATTTTTCATATTTCCGGTGAAGAGGGCATGAGCCCTTATAATATGGCTGTAGCCACTGCTGATTATTTGCACCTGGATAAATCTTTAATGACGGAAGTGAATGCGGAGACTTTTACCCAGCCTGCAAAGCGGCCATTGCGAACAGGTTTTATTATTGATAAAGCAAAAAAAGAATTGGGATACCAGCCAGTAACTTTTAATGAAGCATTGAAGAAAATGCTTGGCTAAAAAAATAGCGACTTTTCATTCTGCAAAATATTTCCCCGCAGTAAAATCTTGCCGGAATTAATAAGCCCACCAATATTTTTAATTGCAATTAATTCGGTGATACAAAATCCGGCTTTCTTATAAAACTGCTGTTATACTTGAACCTTAAGTTGGTGTCAAATTTTATTTTAAAAGGATTCATATTTGGAAGTGTTCGGGGGAAATAAGAAAATCTTGCCTCGATAGTTCCGAAAAGAAGGTTCTCATTACGGATACGGAAACCTGCGCCAACAGCCGAATACAAGTCACTCTTGCTAAGGCTTTCCCTAGTGGGTTTCAGCATAATCATATCACCAAAAGCAAAAGGTGCAAAGCCAAAACCAAGAAATTTTTTGGTGTGATAAAAAACAGCTTCTGTTTTTACAGTTGCCCTCAGGTCTGCATCTATATAGCCATATTCAAAATACGGAAGACCATAAATACTCCTTATAATCAGCGGCTGCTCCAGCACCGGAATAAATTGTTTGGTAATGCCGCCGCTTATAAAAAAGCGGTTGAACCAGTTAGCATTTATTTTTTTCAGCCGGGTAAAAAGATCTCCATTCAATAACAGGTCAAAATCTTCCCACCTACCTTTGTAAGGGAAACCACCCATTTTAATTGTAAAAGAATTATAGAAATCTTTTTTATTGTATTTACCTCCGTTAACTTCAATTCCCATGTAAGGCCTTGTTCTGTATTTATTATACAGGCTGTCTTTTTTGATGGTATAGCCGCCAATAAGTGAAACACTAAATCCTTCCGGCACATCTTCATTCCTACCAAAACCGTAGATATAAGATGTCCTGAAATAATTTTGTTTATAAAAACTAAAACTTCCCAGCACGGCGGAAAGATTGGAATAAGTGCCGTCATAATCTGTACTGCTTTTTTCCGGCACATCATTAAAATGCTGTTGAATGACCCGTAATGCAAGAAAATTCCGGACGGCGCTTTTTAAACTTTTATACTTCATCTTGCCAGCCCCAAAATTATAAGCAAGCCATCCGTCAATGTTATAATAACTGTAGCGGAAATCACTTTGGTACAGAGAATCAGTAAGATAAAAATTACTCGTTTTATTGTAAGAAAGATCCAGCGCCCCCATCCAGCGCAGGTATTGCGATACCAAAGGTTTTTCAACACGAATATAATATGCACTTTCTTCGTTTCTGTTGCTGTTAAAAGCATTGCTGTAATTTTTAAAACCCATGCCCCAGTTAACAAAACTTCCACCCATATTCCGTTTTAAGAATTCAGCACCAAAACCAAATTTGGGTTTTCGGTCATTGTCAAAAAATGAGCTTGCAGCAATCCTGGAACCGCTGCCGCCAAAGTTTTCCTCTTTCAGTTCCAGTTTATATTTTTTGGTTCCGCTAATGCCCAGGCCCGGGGCAATTGAAAATTTATCTTTTACCAATACCAAAAGGTCAACAGAGTCTGCAGCATCTTTTATTTTCTGCACCACTATCACGGCATCCTGTATAAAATCAAGGTCTCTCAGGTGGCGCTCATTGTCTGCCAGCAGGTAAGGGTTAATGTTATCCCCTTCAGAAAAAAGCAAATTGTTGTGTATTACTTTTAGAGTAGTTTTTTTATGCAGGGCATTTCCTATGCTTACACCAATGCCGCTGTTTAATTTAGCGGTATCGTTCAAATCACTTTCAAAGCCAAGGCTTTTTATTCTTACGTTCCGGATGATTTTTCCGGTATAGATCAGGAAGGGGTTACGGAGTTCTACAGGGGCAAATGCTTTCAGGGCAACTTTTTTTTCTTTGTTACCAGGCAATTCTTTTTGTTTTGCCACACTAAAAGTGTCGGTAGTTTTATCAGGCTGCTGTGAAAAAACATCCGGGATAATTAATAAAAAAAATAATGCTGAAAATACAAATGTCTTCATTCAATGATTTGGGGATCAGTTTAAAAAATAGGTATACTGTAAAGATATTGATTTAGTGCAAAAGGTTGCTTGCCAAATGTCTTTCTTTATATGGGAACAAAAGCAAATAATAATATGACGCAAAGAATAATGCCTGAAATGAGAAAAGCCAGTACTTTTATCAGCACTGGCTTTTCTTTTAACGGGATAATCTATTAATTCAGCACACCAAATTTGCCATCCTGGAATTCTTTAATTGCTTCGTATATTTCTTCCTGTGTATTCATTACAAAAGGGCCATAACTTGCAATGGGTTCATCGATCGGCTCACCACTCAGTAACAGTACCACCGCATTTTCTGTAGCTTTTATGATGATCTCGTTACCTTCATTTTTAAACAATATAAAACTATGTTCGTTTGCTTTTTCGCCATTCACTTCAATGTTGCCATTGATCACCAGTAAGGCAGTATTATGTTCCGGTGCTACTGCAAAAGTCGCTTCGCCATTTTTGTTTAATTTGATGTCGAACAAATTTACCGGCGAATAAGTAGCGGCAGGGCCTTTTACTTTATTGAATGTTCCTGCAATTACATTTACCACACCTCCATTATCCGGCAATTCTACTTTGCCCATTTGTGCAGCCGTGATAGGCTGATAATGCGGTGCAGCAGATTTATCTTTTTTTGGAAGATTTACCCAAAGCTGCACCATTTCAAAAGGGCCGCCGGTTTTTGAAAACTCTATTTCATGATATTCTTTATGAAGAATACCTGCACCTGCAGTCATCCACTGTACATCGCCGGGGTGGATGATGCCACTGTTGCCGGTGCTGTCGTGGTGTGCCACGCTGCCTTTGTAAGCAATGGTCACTGTTTCAAAACCTTTGTGCGGATGTACATCCACACCTCTAACGGTTTCGCTAGGCCCAAAACTATATTCGGCATTAAAGTCGAGCATCAGGAAGGGGCTGATCCTTTGTTGAGAAATATTGGCTCCGGGTATAAAATTATACACCCTAAAACCATCACCCACCATACCTGGCTGTGCAGGGCGTGGTACTATTCTTTCAATTGTCTTTTTCATATCTCTTTCTTTTTATTTTTTTTGTAGCCGGCGACTGTGCTGCTATTTAGCTTCACAGGCGTCGTACTCTTATACATTTTTTCTTTACTGAACTATTATAGGCAACCCTGCATTTTTAAAACCATCATCTGTAAATGAAAAGGATGGTTTATTCTTCCTGCGCTGTATTTCCAATACAACTGTTATTTCATTTATCATTGTGACATCATCATTGTTTTCAATGATGACGGTGCCAGGGTTTTGATGGGTAAAATTTTTCCTCAGTTTCTTATCTTCTTCATGAGTGCCATTTGTAAATACCACTGCATCAAAATCTCTTTGGTGAAATTTTTCAATCGCATCTTCAGCACTCTCCACACTTACTGCATTCCATGCCGGATTGGTACTGATAAGGTTTGTTGAATTGAGCAGTATTGTTTCATCAGTTCCAATTACAAGGATCATTGTCTTAGTCATGTTATCTCCTTTTTTAGAAGTAACAAAAATACGATGGGCAACGGGCTGGAAACAATAATATAGGTTAAGCAAAAAACTTAATCTTGGTTAAGAAGAAAATTTATTTTTTTGCTGCAGCCTTGCCAAGCATTTTGCTGAGGAACTCAGGGGTAACGCCAATATAAGCAGCTACTTGTTTTTGGGGAAGTATCTCCGTGAGTGAAGGGTATTGCCTGCAAAAATTTTGGTACCGCTCTATTGCAGGAAGGCTGAGGTTATCAATGAGGCGGTGCTGGTAAGTTGCCAAAGCATTTTCGGCTAAAATGCGGAAGAAGCGTTCCATCTTAGGAATGGCAGCATAGATATCCTGCAGGTCAGTTTTTTGTATCAGGATTATTTCAGTGTCATCTACCGCATCGATGTAAAGCATGCCGGGTTCCTGTTTTATCATGCTTTGCATATCACCAATCCACCAGCCGGGGGGCGCAAACTGCAGGATATGTTCAAACCCATTTTTATCAATGGAATAACTACGCAGGCATCCGCTGGTAACAAAAACAGCATGCTTGTGTACATCACCTTCTCTAAAAAGAAATTGTTTCCGTTTGATTTTTTTGTACGACAGCAAAGAAACAATGTATTGCTCATCTGCTTCTGTAATACTGATGTGCTTTGCGATGCTTTGTAATAAAAGGCCGTAGGTCATTTCAGATAAATATAATTTCAAATTTAGCAAAACAAAAATTAGCATCGCTTCTTTTGTAAGCCCAAATTCATCATTATATTATTGCAATAATATTTGCCTTTAAAAGGAATAAAAAAATGAAGGCGATTTAATCAGCCTTTTCTGCCACCAGTTCTTTTTTACAAACAATTTCACCAGCTTTTTGCTCATTCAGGTAGGGAATATGATATTCTTCATAAAAATCTTTGCGGCTGTCACGATAGCTGGTTACAGCTCCAAACGTGTGCATCATTTTTACATAACACCAGGCAAGATCAAGCTGGTATGGTAAAAACCCAGACCTTGCACTTTTGGGGTACAGGTGATGATTATTGTGCCACTCGCCGGCAACATAGCCTGGCCAGATCTGGTTAATGGACATATCGTTGCGGTTATGGTCGGTTCCTTCCTGGCGCATATCTTTGCCTTTTCCATGTCCTTCATAATTAAAAGTGCGTACGCCTACCGCCCAAATAAAAGCAC
Source organism: Chitinophagaceae bacterium (assembly GCA_031368105.1). Taxonomy (GTDB): domain Bacteria; phylum Bacteroidota; class Bacteroidia; order Chitinophagales; family Chitinophagaceae; genus Ferruginibacter. The sequence continues at coordinate 12,941 of JANLQY010000101.1, read as the reverse complement.
CGGCAAACAAAGCTGTTACCAGTCCCATACCGCCAATTAAATAAAATACAGCAATCCAGAAACTCCAGTTTATCACCCAACTGATAACACTTGCCAAAGGGCGTGCATACGACCCCCACTTTTTGTATGCTGCAAAATTATTTCCCTTAAGGCCTGTGTGTTTCATCAGGTGCACTACCTTGTCATAATCTTTTTCTGAAAGGTCTTTCGCTATTGGCTGATGATTGACATCGGCTAAAAAGCAATACAGGAAACCACCTTCGGCAAAATAAGGGTCGCCGGGCTCGTCACTTTTAGCATGGTGTACATGATGGGATACCACATAAATTTCTTCTGGAATGATACTCAGTACAAGGTTCTTGGTAAAAAATTTCCACCAGCTATTTTTAAATGTGTAGGCTCCATGGGTGCAGTACCGGTGATACCAGATAGTGCCATGCGTACCCATCAATATCATACCATATACAAAACCTGCAGCCAGTAAACCAAAGCTGAAATATTTGGTAACAAACAAAATAAAAAATGGAAATAGTAATAACACTTTGAGCCAGCTGAAAAAAGGCAGCCAATTTTTTTTGTCTTTAAAAATATTGAGCCTTGAAAAAAACTCCTTCAATATCATTGAAGTGGAAGGTTTACTAAAATTACCTGCAGCATCTTTCCAGCCATAAGAAGGTGGTTGAAGCACATCGTCTAAAAAAGCCATTGGATCTTAAATGAAGATAAAAAATGAGGGATATACCTCATATATAATAAAAGTAGGCAAAAAGGCCGACTCAGCCGCAAATATTTTTGTGTACATCGATGATTACTTAAGATTTGAGAGCTTCGATTTTGAATTGAGCCTTTCAATCTATCAAAAAAATATTGCAAGGTTTTTCTATCTATATCTACCTGTTTTTGTTTGATAAATTTCCATTTAACGAATATTAGTTCTATAAAACGGAAAAATAGTCAATTTTATTTTCTGTAATTATCTGAAAATGAGTTAGTTGTTTTTTGGCACCAATTGGGATTAGTTAATATCAAACAACAAAACCCAATCAAAATGAAAACTATCACTACACTCTTCATCAGCATCATCACCCTGGTAGCAACTGCAAACGCAAATAACCTTGAAATCATCAACACCAGCTTTGTAACAGGTACTTCACTTACAACAGGAACGGTTGAAAATACCGTAGTACTTAACTGGGTAGCTAAAAATGAAACCAGCAACAGCCGATATGAAATTGAGCGTTCATTTTACAGCAACAACTTTACTACCATTTCAAGTTTTCAAATTTCTTTTTCAAACGGTAACAGTGTTAAGAATTACAGGATAAATGATAATGCTGCTGTATTAGCCGGAAGAGCAATAGCTTATTACCGTGTAAAGCAGGTAGCTGCAAACGGTACTGTAACTTACAGCAACGTGATGGTGGTTAACTTACAGGCAAATAATTCAACCGCAGTAAAATCAAACACTGCTATCCGTTTTACAGCCACACAAAACGGTACTGCTGTTATCAAAGTAAAAAGTCTTACCGGTCAAACTGCAGCTACTACAAACACTATCATCGCTAAAGGCAACAACACAGTAGAATTGAATAACCTGAATGGTTTGGCAAAAGGGATTTATGTAACAGAAGTTTTAGTAAATGGAGTGATGATAGATAATCAAAAAATAATTGTAGAGTAAAAAGCTGCATAATTAAATACATTTATACCTGCAGTCTGACTAAAAATCAGGCTGCATTTTTTTATAGTAAAATATACTGGTGTTATGTTAAGCATTAATTGACGGATAAAAGGTTGCCAACCTTAGCAATAAGACGGTTACAATACTCATGTCCAAGGTTGGCAACCTTATTTGCAATAGAATTGCGACAGCTCTTGTCTTCATTTTCGAAAAGTAGTATTGCTTCTATAAAAGCTAACCCATTGGGGGAGTTATTTTGTGGCAGTAAAAAAATTACAATTTGAGTCCTGTGCATTTTTTCTTCATACCAAAATATTGATATAAGAGCCTTCCGGGCAGACGAAACGTAACCAAATGAAGGTATGAGTCCCTTCCGGGCAAACGGAACATATCCAAATGAGGGTATGAGTGCCTTCCGGGTAAACGGAACATATCCAGATGAAGGTATGAGTGCCTTCTGGACAGACGGAACGTATCCAGATGAAGGTATGAGTGCCTTCCGGACAGACGGAACATATCCAGATGAAGATATGAGTGCCTTCCGGGCAAACGGAACATATCCAGATGAAGGTATGAGTGCCTTCCGGACAGACGGAACGTGTCCAGATGGTTTTTTACTGCAAAAAATGCCGGGGTTATTGTAAATAAAGTGGTATTTAATTATTGAGAATAAATATTTTCATTAACTCCGCCAACGAGGTAATCTAGTTTTTACTGTACAATAATATTATAAAATAAGCCGTTATAAGTTTGATTTAAAGGAGTAGTTACCTTAAAATTTCAACATCCAATCCAATGCATAAAAATAAAATGACACATTTCTACAGGGATTTTGTGCCTATTTCAAATATCACTAACAGCTGTCCCACGCCAGAAGCTAACACCAATCCAATTGCAGCAAACCTCTTGCAAAAAATATATTCCCCTGTTTTGCTGAACAATAAAAATGCGTCTAAGATCATAAAAATAAAAAAACAATTTCCTTGTCATTCAACGCTGAAAAGCAGGTTGATTAATTAGCAGGATGAAAACCAAAACACCATGAAACCATATCCAGGCAATTTTATTTTGATAAATAAAGCAGTATATAAAATATTGCTTTTTGTTGTTTGCTTCATTTTGTATTCAGGCACTGCTGCTTTTGGACAAACAGTGACCAAGCAATTATATTTATCCGATCCTGCCCAGGCACTTGACCGGGTGGATCCTGTAGCAACCGCTGATGGAACAATTACCCAAACTGCAGCGATAAATACATCAGCTCAATATTTGTATGCTTTTAGGGGTGGTTCCTGGACAGACTTCTGGAGATACAATATTGTTTCAAATACCTGGTCGGCAATGGCTGCCACACCGGGTACTGTAACAAAAGGTGCTGCACTTGCAACAAATGGAACTTATATCTATGCATTGAGAGGAGCAGCAAAATCTTTAAATGGATCAAACACAAATAAAGAGTTTTGGCGGTATGACCCCGTAGCAAATACATGGTCGGTTCTGGTAAATACACCAGGCAACTATTCTTCAGGTGCAGCGTTGGTATTTGTTAGTGGAGCCATTTATGCATTTCAGGGAGGGTCAACTAATGTATTCTGGAAATATACCATTGCAACCAATACATGGTCTGTACTTGCTGCTGCCCCTTCATCCGTAGATTGGGGAGGCTCACTCACCACAGATGGCACCAACATATATTCAGTAAAAGGCAACGGTACTACTACTTTTTGGAAATATACCATTTTGACCAATACATGGTCAGTTTTGGCTCCACTGCCTGCAGTAATCAATGGAGGCGGTTCGCTAAGTTTTGATGGTACATCGATTTATGCACTAAGAGGGGGCAATTTCAACGATTTCTATAAGTATAATTTAAGTACAAATTCCTGGTCCAGCCTTGCCAATACACTTAATACTGTATTTAAGGGCGGTTCACTTATTGCTGATAATCCCGTCAATTATGCTTTAAGAGGTAATGCATCCAATAGCTTTTGGAAATTCGATGGGTCGGCATGGTCTGCTTTGGCAAATACGCCATCAGCTGTTGATTCAGGAGCTGCCATTGTTAAAATGGGATTGGCAGGAACTACCACAACCTTTACACAGTCGCCTGCACTTTGCAGTGCCTTAACAATAAAGGCAGGTATAATCACAGTATCAAATTATGTTAGTATTGTTTATGGCACGATGCCTGTAAACCCAGTTATTACAGCCACATTAAGATATGGGGCAACTAATATTCTTACGCTTTCCAATCCTGTTTATAACAGCGTTACTAACCTTTTAACATGGACTGCCAGTTTACCTGTGGATATAACCATCCCAGCTGCACAGGCTATTTCACTGGATATTACTACAAATCAAACCGGGGTGTCGTTTAAAATAGATTATGACAGTCAGACCAAGCCATCTAAAATCGATTTTCCTGTATCAACATATATCAATGTAAATTCAGTTGATGTTTTTAGTGCTCCATATCCAGGAGGTACAAGTGCAATAAATGTATTGGCAGGCTCCACCAGGTATATACGTTCCAGTGTATCTGATCCTTTTGGCTTTGCTGATATAACAGCATTGAATATTACAATTACTCCACCGGGCACAACAACCGCTTCCACTTCAGTTGCCACTTCGGGCTGCACAAGAGTATATGAAAATTCATGGTCAGTTCCTTTACTTGGAGGATCTTATACAATTAACGCAACTGCTAAGGAAGGTTATGAAAATACCGTAACACATTCAGGTAGTGTAAATATCACTTCATGTATAAATTGCCCACCTACTGCCAATAAAGATTTAGCAACAGGAAATGGTGGAGAACCTCTGGTAATTGATGTGCTGTCAAATGATTCTGACCCTAATAATAATATCAATCCAGCATCATTAACCATCACGGTTCAGCCAAAAAACGGCGATGTTGTAATAGATAATAATAAAATTACTTACCTGCCCAATGGCACATTCCAGGGAAATGATACATTGACCTATGAGATTTGCGACAGCACATTGCTGACACCACTTTGTGCCAGTGCACAGGTTATAATCACTGTGCTTCCGATTGCATTTAATATCTGTGCTGATGCAATCAAGCCTAAAATATATTATATCCCCTATGCTGAAGATGATGCACAGATAGCTTTGGAAAAATCGTACAGTGGCACTTTGTCCTCAACAGATATTCGTACTATTATCAGTATTAAAGTTTCTTATCCCGGCATGAAACTGATTTGGGATAACTGGGAAGATGGTTATGAAACAAATATTCAAACTCCAATACAATCCACCACCGAAGTTTGGGGTGATGGTAATATTTATAATGGCATTGCACCGGGTTATCCAACAGATATTATCCCGGCAGGTGGAAGTATTGTACTTGACAATACCATGCCTACACCAAGGGTTGCATCAAATATATTTTATGATGGTAAAGACAAGCTGTATTCAAGTGCCCAGGTTTCGGTAACACAGGTTTGTGGCGAACCATCGGTAATTGCTGTACAATGTATGAAAACCAATGTGTCAGCTTATCCCTCAGAATTTGGCGTATTATTTACATTGCCGGTTGGACAGAATCTTCCAAGCCGTGATTTTCAATACACCGCTTTATTTTTAAGGGCAGCTCAAAATAATACTTCTGTTCAAATCGACAGGGACAATAATGGTGATTTTGAAACCAAATTTATTTTAAATGAAGGCCAGGTAATGAGAGTTGATGATGGTACTGCTCCAATTGGAACTCAGATTAAGGCAGGTGCTGCTATCACCAGTGATAAACCCATTGGGGTAGATGCTCATTTCTCTGGAGTAGATGCTTATTCTTCAAGAGAAGTGCCTGTTTTTCCAGCTACCTGGTATTCCAATACATATTATACTCCTGTTCCCACTACCGGACCAGGCGTTACTGCACCTCTTGATACTGCTGTGGTGATGTTGTATAACAGTCTGAGCCGTGATATTAATATTGACTGGAGTTCAGGAGTGCCATCAAGCGGCACTATACTGCTAAAGGCAAATTCTTCTGAAAGATTTGCTATGCCGCTTTCTGCATCTGCAGCTTATAAATTTACAAACCCAACAAAGGAATCATTTGTAGCCCTTGAAATTGCAGACTCCTATACACCGGGTGGAGGTGGAAATGATGGAACCACCAGGGACTGGGCATTTAATCTTATATCTGAAGCCAGGCTCACTGATTTTGCAAGTGTGGCATGGGCACCAGGCTCTACTGATATGACCAGAAATGATAACCCCATCTGGGTTACACCAAGTGCCAATACAACAGTGTATGTAAAATATGACGGCGATGTATTGAATGGCCCCAGCATAAGCCCGTGTGGTTTAAAATATGATGTTGCTATTCCGGTAAATTATCTAAATTATATAAAAATTAAAGATGCTTCAGATAACAACCAGAGTGGTACTGCAGTTTATACCTGCAATGGCGCCAAGGTTGCCGCTGTATATGGTGAGGATGCAGCAACCGCATTAGCAGGAAGCCCGAGCTGGGATGTGGGTTCCACTATACAACCATTTTGTAAAGAAAAATTAATTTTTGCCAATAACGATTATGGAGTAACACTTGTAAATACACCGGTAACCATTAACGTTGTAAAAAATGATGCAGGCTTTTTAGCTATCATTGATCCGGAAACCGTTACAACCACGGGTTTGCTGCAGCCACTCCACGGAACCATTAAAATCACTAAAGGTGGAAACATTGTCTACACCCCCAATATTGGTTATATTGGGCAGGATACATTTAGGTACAATGTATGCTCAACACCATTCCCTGTTATTTGCGCCACAGCAACAGTGTTTATTACCATAGGCTCTTGCCCGTCACCTTCTGGCCAAAACATTATTTCCGGCCAGGTATTCCTTGATAAAAATGGCGATGCTGTAAAGAATGATGGCGGTACAGGATTGTCGCCTGCTAAAATTTATCTTTATGTAGATGGTAATTGTAATAATTCAATTAATGCAAATGAGTTAGTAGATTCTGCCAATGTGGATGTCAATGGCTATTACCAGTTCATTAAAGTACCTGAAAAAATAATAGCCGATAATTTTGATTTGGCGGGAGGAGGAAATAGTTGTGCTTCCGGATCTGATGGCTCAGCCTTATGGATAAATAACTGGGTTGATGCCAATGATGCCTCAAGTGGATTTTGCGTTTCGCCGGCTCAAACAGAAGCAAATACTGATGTAGAAATTTTACTGGACGGCACTTTTGGATATGCACTCAGGCTGGATGATTTAAGCAAGTCTGCAACCCGACAGTTTAATATGCAAAATGCTACAAAGGCGTTTCTAAATTTTTCCTATCGTAAAGCAACCACTACATTAACAACCGGGGAAAACATATTTGTTCAGTTGTCCAATGACGGATCCACATTCAATACTGTTTATACTATTTCCGGCAATGGTACTTCTAATGCTTCTTATGTTGATGTATCAAATATCAGCATCAATGTAGCCACTTACAATGTAAGTAACAAAACGTTCCTTCGCTTTGCCACTAATGCCAATGTGGATGAAGGCGACTTTGTATTTATTGACAATGTTTCAATTAAATTTTTGCAATACGATCAATGTTATATGGTAGGTATCAACCCGTCTTCATTACCGCCTAATACTTCATTAACTACATCAGCTACACAGTCATTTAAATTCAATACTTCAGGCACCTGTGCAAATACACTTGACTTTGGTGTAAAAAGAATTTTGACCTATACCGTTAATGACGAAAACAGTACCTGGCAGGATTTTAATGTAAGCGGAACAGTCAAGATCAATGATTTTGACCAGGAAAATAACTTACAAAATTTTGGCAGTTTTCTTAATCCGGGAACAATGACAACAATTCCAAGCGGTACCAACATAAGTGGTACAGATAAAACGGGTGCTGCATTTCCCAATGCCGGTAACCTTACGTTTGATGCAACTGGTAAATATACCTTTGATCCTTCTCCTTCATTTACTGGAACAGTTACTGTACCATACAGGGTATGCGATAATGGTAGCCCTTCAGCCTGTGATACAGCTTACCTGTCAATCACGGTAGATCCATTGCCGGCAAACGGTAATTCCGTTATTGCCAATAACGATGAGGATATTAGTTATGGTCAAACAATAACAGGAAACCTTTTTGCCAATGACAGGGATCCAAAAAATTATTCGTTTACTGCAACACTATTCAGCTATGATACAAACGGAGACGGTATTCCTGATGTAACAACAATGGCAGGCAGCGTAACTGTGGCGGGCATAGATATTTATAATAAACCGGTTGCCAATGCCGGTACATTATCTATTGGCACAAATGGCAATTACACTTTTACGCCGGTAGCCGGATTTGCCGGAAGCATAGATGCTGCTTATGTTATAGCAAATACTGCCGGAGCAGTTTCAGCTGCAAGCCTGCACATAGATGTTTTGGCTGATATTAATGGCACTCAAAATGATCCGCCATTTGCTGCTGATGATTTTGGATACACTACTGTTAATAAACCAGTATCAGGTTCATTTATCAGTAATGACCGTGATGCTAATAATGATTCTTTATCTTTTAACGGCACAACAATCATTACTGCCAGCATGGCCAATGTAATTGGTGTGCCGGTAGCTACTGTACAAGGAGGCAAAGTGCAGTTCTATTCTAATGGTACTTATACTTATACTCCTCCTGTGGGATATGTAGGGCCGGATTTGGTTAACTATCCAATTTGCGATGTAACTGTTACAGCACCTCAACCCTTATGTGCCAATGGTACATTACATTTTTTAGTTGGCCCCGGTATCAATATAAGTGGTAAAGTATGGGATGATGGTAATGGGAATGTAATACTTGATGCAGCGTCAGAATCTATGACAAATGCCGGCGGAACATTATATGTAAACCTGGTGGATGCATTGGGGTATGTATTGGCGGTAGTGCCGGTAGCAAATGATGGAACATACAGTTTTACTAACGCTGCTCCGGGAATGAGTTATTCATTGGTACTGTCAACTACCCAGGGCACAATTGGAAGTCCTGCTCCTGCAGCAGCTTTGCCAGCAGAGTGGGTGAATACAGGCGAAACAAGAAATGGCACAATTGATTATGGTGCTCCTGGTGTAATTGATAACAGGCCGTATGGATTTACCAGTGCAGTTAATTTAGATTTTGGTATCGAACAAATACCTACCTCGGTTCCTTTTTATGTAAATATCCCTGAACCTGTAGTTGGGCAGTTTATTGTTTTGAATGGAGGTGCTAATCCACCTGTGCTTAGTGGTAAAGATGCGGAAGACTGCTTTTCGGGATGCACACTGAATGCCCAAACGGTAGTGATTGATTCAGTTCCTGCCAATGCCGACCTTTATTACAACGGTGTACTTGTAACAGCAGGCCAGTTGATTACCAATTTCAATCCAGATTTACTTCAGGTTCAAATTACTGTTGTAACACTTGGTTCAAAGCTTACAGAATTCTATTATTCATTTGTCGATTTGGCTGGAAAGAAAGATCCAGTTACAGCGCTGTATTCAATAAACTGGCTGTCAATATTGCCGGTTAAAGGATTAGAACTTTCTGCAACCCGTGCTGGAAATAACGTTTTGCTTAACTGGAAAACAATCAGTGAAATCAATTCAGATTATTTTGAAATAGAGCGGAGCACAGATACCAGGAATTATGTAAAAGTTGGAACTAATGTAAAAGCAGCCGGTAACAGTAATACAGAAAAACTTTACCAGTCAACCGACGACGTAAGGGATATACAATCACCCATTGTTTATTACCGTGTTAAGCTGATGGATGTGAATGGTAAAAGAGCTTACAGTAATGTAGCTGCTGTTAAGTTGCCCGAAAATGGAGCTCTCATCAGGGTATCGCCCAATCCATTTATATCTGAAATTACCATCACTGCTTCTATTGAAGAAAGTACTTCATTCGGTATAAGAATGATGGATATGTCTGGCCGTACTATTTCTAACAACACAGAAAAAATAACAAAGGAAAAACCCACACTCACCATCAGGTACCTAAATGGATTGACAAGGGGCATGTACCTGGTGGAAGTTACAGACATACAAACTGGCAAAAAAAGAATATTCAAATTAGAAAAAACTAATTGATAAAACTTGCCGGTGGTAAACTGATAGTTTCCTGAAATAAAATTTAAACACTAACCAACGAAAATGTATAAGGGATGAATAAGAAACTTTTATTAATGTGCATTACCTGTTTTATGGCAACGCATATTTTTTCACAATCATTGTTTACTTATGGTGCCAATGAAGTCAGTAAAGATGAATTCATCAGGGCATTTAATAAGAACATAAACCAGGCTGAGAATAAAGAAAAATCACTGAAGGAATACCTGGAACTCTATTCAATCTTTAAGCTGAAAGTGAAGGCTGCCAAGGAATTGAAGCTGGATACGCTTGACCAGTTAAAGTATGACATGATGAATTTTCGTATCCGGCTGGAAAATGATTACATGGTTGATACAAAAGAAATTTTAGCAAAAATTAATTTTAAAAGAAACCCCGCTGTTAAAGATGAGTTTCTTTACCTGTATGCCGACAGTGCAGCTTACTCCAAAGAAAACCGGATCTGCCCTATTGCTAAGGAAGTAATTTTTTCTATCGCAGGTTCACCTGTGAAGGCAGAAGAGTGGCTGAGTTTTGCAAAAGAATACAAGCTGAATAAAAATTTGTACAAAGGAGAAAGCAATAATGAATTACTGGAAAAATTCATTATTAAAACTACTTCTGCCTATTACCGAAAGCACCTGGAAGAGTACAGCCCTGATTTTAAATACCAACTGCAGGAGTTTAAAGAAGGTAATTTATTTTATGAAGTAATGGGAAAAAAAGTTTGGAATAAATCAGGCAATGATGCTGCCGCTTTGAAAGAATTTTATGAAGCCAATAAAGAGCATTTTTTGTGGAATGAAAGTGCTGAAGTAATATTAATAAATGCTAAAAGCTATGCCTACGCTGACTATGCTTCAGAAAACATGAAGCATGGGCAATACTGGAAAAAAATTGCTGACGAAAGTGAAAGCATGATACAGGGCGATTCTTCCAGGTATGAAATATCGCAATTGCCAATTAAAGCAGGCACCAAATTGGTTGAAGGTGCCATTGCAGAAGTAGTAAAAAGTAATACAGACAACAGTGCAAGTTTTATAAAAGTCATTAAAATTTATCCTACGAAAATGCAGCGAAATTTTGATGAGGCAAAAAGCCTTGTCATTAATGAATACCAGCAAAAACTGGAAGAAAACTGGATGAAAGAGTTGACAGCGAAATACCCGGTAAAAATAAATACGGCTGTATTTCAGTCATTGTTAAAATAATAATTGTTTTTTCTTATTTAAAAAGCTGCCCCAAAAGGCAGCTTTATTTTTTATACAGCAATAATAATTTTCTTGTAAATAATCAGGGTATTCATTCCGTCCATTGCACCACTACCTTACCAATGCTCTTTCTTTTTTCCAGGTAATCATGTGCCGCAGCAATATCTGCCACATTAAATACTTTGCTCACAGTGGGTTTAAAAACTCCCTCATTCGTCAACCTCACCACAGCTTCTAAACAGCGTTGAAGTACTGCTGGTTTGTTGTCAGCAATGCGGAGCATGTTGATCCCAATAATTGCTTTGGAAGGCATCATCAGCATTAATGGATGATAAAATCCAAAACTCAATGCTGCTCCAATTTTGCCAAATATGTTTTTATCATTCATGCCTGCAGCGCCATAACAAATGATCCTGCCGCCGGGTCCCAATGAACGAAAACCTTTTTTTACAGATTTGCCACCAACTGCATCAAAAATTACATCCACGCCTTTTCCTTCCGTAAGTTTTTTTATTTCAACTTCAAAACCCTGTTCAGTATAATTGACAGGATGCTGAACACCGAGTGAGGATAAATAATTTAATTTAGTTTCACTGCCTGCAGTGGAAAATATTTCACATCGTTTATACTTTGCAAATTGTATCAAAGCAGTACCCACGCCGCCTGCTCCTGATTGTATCAGCACTTTATCACCTTCATGTAAATTCACCATTTCTGCAGCGGCATAATAAGCAGTGCAGTATTGTGTGGTGAGTGCAGTAGCGGTGGCATTGTCAATACTGGCCGGTATTACCGCTGCCGCACTGGCATTGGTTACGGCATATTCTGCATAGCCGCCAAATCTTGTCATGGCTGTTACCCGGTCGCCAATTTTTATTGCAGTAACATTTTCGCCAACGGCTTCTACTATGCCAGCCACATCATAGCCCAATACAGCAGGCAATGGCGGGGCTTCTTTGTACATTCCTCTACGGGCCATTACATCGGCAAAGTTTAAACCAAAGGCCGCTACTTTAATTAGTACCTCACCTTTTTTCGGTTGCGGCTTTTCTATTTCTATTACTTTAAATGCGCCGGAGGCATTACCTATTTTTACTAATGCGATTGCTTTCATAAAAAAAATATTTAGTTAAGATAACGGGTAAGTTTTTAAAAACAAAAAAATACATCAATGACAGAAGCTGAATGTATTTTTTTGCTCCAGCTTCATTTTTTCATGTCATCATCGTTGTGTCACTCACTTTTACCACATACCCACTGGCATCTTTTATCCACACAATTTATCCAAACAATTTTTAAATACATTTTTCATTTTGAAAATGTATTTTATCTCTCATAATTCATCTCCTGTAATACTGTAACCATCCATTTAATATTTTAATCTTAATTTCAAATTTTATTAATTGTATCAGTGATCTCCAAAACACTAATAACAATTATTCGTATGAGAAAATATTATTTTTTTTCTATCGCTTTTATTTTACTGGTTCATTGTGCAGTGGCACAAAAGCAAACCAAACAATTGGCTGAGCTCGGCTTGAAAGGCATGGTGAAATTTATGGCAGAACGTTCTTATGTGGCGCTGGATAATTTTGGAAAACCTGTAAAAGGGGAGAGAGCCAATGATAATGCGGATTATACATTTAATAAAACAGGCAGCCCTGCAGAGCAAAATATTTATAATCAAAACGGCAGCCTCCGGGTTCGTTATACTTACCGCTACAATGCCAGCGACAAACTCACAGAACAAAATTTGTACAACCCCGGCGGGGCTTTAAAATCTAAGTTTAAATACCGGTATAATAATGGAAACCTTGTAGAGCAAAGTTTTTTTAAACCAGGTGGTGGGCTTATTTCTAAATATACTTATGAGTATGACAGCCGCTCTTATCAAACAGTGTATAACTGGTACAACT
>JANLQY010000092.1:0-11643 GCA_031368105.1 Chitinophagaceae bacterium | reverse complement strand
TTACTCATTTTTTTTACGATCACCACATCCAGCAAACCATCAGTAAGGCTCGCCTGTGGGGCAATGGTTACCTGGTTGCCAAACTGGTTGCTGTTGGCAATGCTGATAAAATAAGCAGTGGTATTAAATGATTTTCCTTTGTTCACAATATCAAATGAATAGGGCTTTGCAGAAAAAAAATTGCTGATAGTTTGTTTTGTATAATTGAATAAACCTCTCTTGCCCTTGGCTGCAAAATCATGTGCCACCTGTGCATCAAAGCCTAGGCCGCAGAGCATACAGCTAAAAGTAGAGTTGATAAAAAAAGAATCAATGTAAGATGCTTTGCCGGTAAAAATAAGTTCAAGTGCTTTTGCCGTATTAACAGGAATTTTAGCAGCCAAAGCAAGGCCATTGCCGGAGCCCATTGGTATAATGCCGATATGGATGGGTTCATCAATTAGTACAGCAGCAATCTGGCTCACTGTGCCATCACCACCGCAGATTACGATGTCCGTAATATTTTCATTTTCTATTTTTTCTTTCAGAAAAAAATAATCCCCTTCGGGGTTGGTAGGTAAAATTTCAAAAGATATATTGCGGCTGCTGGTTTTTTCTTTAATCAATTTCAGTAACTGCTCTTTCCCCCTGGTGCCGGCAATCGGGTTAATAAAATAAATTATTTTACGGGTCATGGTTTCACTTTTTCTGGAAAAGAGGTAAGCTCCTGCTTCACATTATAAATTTTTCAATTGTCTGCAATAATAGGCAATTTTTGGTGGGTATTGATTAAGTATAAAATATTTTAAGATAAGATTGATGGCGAATTATTCCATCAATAATTTATCTACGAAAAAAATTTTCAATTGGGGTTTAAGCGGCTACCATCTTATCAATGCACTGGCCCAGGTAAAGCCACTGCCGAATGCAGCTAAGCACACCAGGTCACCATCTTTTATTTTCCCCTGCTCCCAGGCTTCACACATTGCAATGGGCACCGATGCGGCTGTAGTATTGCCATAGTGCTGAATATTGTTGTGTACCTGCTCATCTTTTAATTGCAGTTTCTGCTGTACAAATTGTGCAATGCGTAGGTTGGCCTGGTGAGGAATCAGCATATTAAGATCAGCAGCTGTCAAATCATTTGCGGATAAGGATTCCAGTATTACTTCAGGAAATTTTACAATGGCTTTTTTAAATACTGCAGGCCCATCCATGTAAGGAAAGTTCTGTGCATTATCAATCATGGCCTTGCTCATAAACATTTCACCAGCTTCTGCTTCATCAAAATCAGCCAGTTTTTTTTCTGTCCAGTGGTTGGCATGAGTGCCGGGGTTGTACATGGCCAGCATTTCTGCACTCTCTCCATCGCTGTGCAGGTGGGTGCTTAGTATGCCTTGTCCTTCTTTGGTGGTGGGCTGCAGCACCAAAGCACCAGCTCCATCTCCAAATATTACGGATATATTTCTTCCTCTTGTACTAAAGTCGAGGCCAAAGGAATGTTTTTCACTGCCAATGACTAAAATGTTTTTGTACATGCCTGTTTTTATAAACTGATCTGCCACCGATAACGCATACACGAAGCCGCTGCATTGATTACGGATATCCAAAGCGCCAATCTCTTTCATCTTCATGGCACGCTGCACCAGCACACCGCACCCAGGGAAATAATAATCCGGACTTAGGGTGGCAAAAATAATAAAGTCAATATCCTGTGGAGTAATGCCTGCTCTTTCAATGGCAATGGTGGACGCTTCCACTGCCATGGTGGTGGTGGTTTCGTTGGTGCGGTGGGCATAGTGGCGTTCTTTTATACCGGTACGTTCCTGTATCCATTCGTCAGAAGTTTCCATGTATTTAGTGAGGTCGTTGTTTGTCACCACATTTTCGGGGATATACTTACCAATACCTGCAATTCTGCTTCTTTGCATAGCAATCTTTTTATTGAGTAAGCAAATTACAAAAGTCTGATTACTTAGTAAGAAGTACTTACACTAATTCACCTTTTGCAGATTCTTCAATATAAACCAATCGTCGTACATGGGAATTGCCCTTGTTTTGTAATGGTAGCCGATAGCAGTACGCAGGCTGAAGCAGTTCTTTATATATTTTGATGTGAAGTGCTCGGCAAGCGTCAGTATATCTAAGCTGTTGCCTTGCTTTTTTACTTCGGCAAAATAGACTTTGCCTTTGATGAGAGTATTTAAAAAATATCGTTTATCTATCAAAGATAAAAAAGCAGTTCCCTTAATGGTATCATTTTCGCTTACCCGGTAGCGTTTCAATTCATCAATATAGCCGGTGATGGCCACATCATATTCCATGTCTGTTTTTTTATCAAAAATTATTTTTACAGGGGATTCTGTGTATTCATTTTCGTAAGATGGCCTTTGTACAAAAGTGGCCCATTTTCCCAGCAGTGCTTCATCAATAGGTTGCTGTGGCGCTTCATCAATGCCGTAGGGAGAGTAGTAAGGACAGCCACATAAAACAATGCAGCTTAAAACTAACAATACCGGATGCAGAAGGTTTTTCATCTGGTTTTAAAATTAAGGTATTTAAAGGCAACGAATTTACACAGCGAAATATTGCCCGGTGCATACTTTATTTTTTATTCAAAAGCACAAAGAAAATGATCACAACGCCATTAACCATCCGGCAACTTCCATCAGCCAGGCTATGCCAAGATGTACAATCAAACCACCCCAGATACTGCCGGTGTTGTAAGAAATGATACCCAGTAAAGTGCCGCCCCAAAAACTGCTGATGGCTTCACCGATTGGCTTGCCAAGATGAATGATACAATAAAAACAGGCTGCAGGGATAATGCAATGATTGCCGCAAATCTGCATCAGTGATAATATTAAAAAACCACGGAAGAAAAATTCGATGCTTACAAAGTCAAATCCATAACAGAGTTCATACACAGCATACTGCCATTTGCCGGCTCCCATGCTGCCGAGTATTTTTGCTTTTGGATACACCTGTAAAAAATCTTTTTGTGTACCCGCCAGGATGAGTAAGGGGATCATGATAAGCAACATCAACAGGTAAGGCTGTAAGTCAGCTAATGGCTTTGTTCCGTAAAATGGGTGACTGTTTTTATCTTTTATCAGCCAAATTATAAATACGGGTACCAATAATACAAATACTCTTACCACCCAGTTGATGCTTCGTAAATAAAAGATACGGTCTGCTCCCTGCCATTGTTTTAATATCCACGATTCATGAAAATCAAAGTTGACACGAAAAGAAAAAAATGCAGGTGCTAAAAATAAGATGGCCCAGAACCAGCCATTGTGAAAATAATCGCAATCTTTATAAAACAGCAATTGAAAAAAAAATGCCAGCGCAAATGGGATGAAGTATAAAAGATAATAGCCTGCGAAACCAGCCAACCATGTTTTACCTGAAGCAGCATATTTTTTTTCCAATCCATACCAGTAATTGAGATAAATAATTACAGCCAGCATTGCGATGATGAGTAAGAAATAAAAAAGATTGAATTCCTTTTCGTAAAATGCTTTGATGTATTTGAATACCTGGCTCAATAAAATATTTTTTTGCGGCAGTTAAAAATAGGGTAACCTGCATTAATAAAAAAGCCGCTGTTTTTAACAGCGGCCGTATCAATTTTTTAGTGTAATAATTATCCTTCTTTCGCCGGGGCATTCATTGTTTTCCACAACAGGTCTTTTAGTTCTGTTAAGCCTTGGCCTGTTACTGAAGAGATAAAAATGTGTGGAATGTTTTTGGGCAGCTCTTTTGCAATGGCTGTTTTTAATTCTTCATCCAGCATATCTGTTTTGCTGACGGCAATTACAAAATCTTTTTGCAGCATTTCAGGGTTGTATTCTTTCAACTCATTCACCAGGATTTCAAATTCCTTTTTATGATCAGCACAATCGGCAGGGATTAAAAATAATAAAATAGAGTTGCGTTCAATGTGGCGCAAAAACCGGTGTCCCAATCCTTTTCCTTCTGCAGCGCCTTCAATGATGCCGGGTAAATCTGCAATGCAAAAACTCTTTCCATCTCTATACTCCACCATGCCCAATTGGGGTGTTAATGTAGTAAAAGCATAGTCCGCAATTTTTGGTTTGGCTGCGGTAATTACAGATAACAAAGTTGACTTGCCTGCATTGGGAAAACCAACCAAACCCACGTCTGCCAATACTTTCAGCTCCAGCAGTTTCCATCCTTCAATGCCGGCTTCGCCGGGTTGTGCATATTCAGGAGCCTGATTGGTGGCGGTTTTAAAATTGCTGTTGCCCAGTCCACCCCGGCCACCTTTTACCAAAATTATTTCCTGCCCGTCTTCTAATATCTCTGCTTCTTTTAGGCCGGTTATTTCATCTTTTGCAATGGTACCCAGCGGTACTTCAATAATAATATCTTTTCCAAAGCGGCCAGTCTGGTTATTCTTGTTGCCGCTTTCACCATCTTCTGCCAGCACATTTTTAAAATACCTGAGATGAAGCAAAGTCCATAATTGTGAATTGCCCCTTAAAATAATATGTGCTCCCCGGCCACCATCACCGCCATCAGGGCCGGCCATGGCATTGTACTTTGTACGCATGAAATGCTTGCTGCCGGCACCACCATGCCCACTGCGGCAGAAAATGCGGATGTAGTCTATGAAATTTTTTTCCATTGCAGCAAAGGTAAAGGGTTTGCGATAGTTTAAATGGAATCATCAATGGGGAGTGGCCAATCGTCAATAATGTCAGCTAACAATTTAAAGCTTACTTATTTTTATTCCAGGTAGTGTAATTTTTACCATCAAGATTTTTTTTCTGCAATAAAACATCTCTCAAAGGTTCACATTCTTTCCAGGAAGCAAACATTTCCTTTGGCAACTGCCGGTATAATTTTGTCCCTTCCGTTTTCCAGTTCATCATTTCATCACTCACCTGCCTGATGATTTTATGTGGATTGCCCACTACCATACTTCTTGCCGGAATGATTTCATCAGCTTTAATAAAAGTGAGTGTACCAACAATACATTCATCGCCCAATTGCACATTATCCATGATCACCGCATTCATGCCTACCAAACAATTTTTACCAATAGTGGCGCCATGAATAATAGCACCATGGCCAATATGAGCAGCTTCTTTCAGCAAAACAGTAACGCCGGGAAACATGTGTATGGTGCAGTTCTCCTGCACATTGCAGCCATCTTCAATAATGATTTGTCCCCAGTCTCCACGGATAGCAGCACCGGGGCCGATGTACACATCTTTGCCAATCACTACATTGCCGATAACAGTTGCCTGCGGATGAACAAAAGTAGATTCATTTATTACCGGCCGGTATCCATCAAATTCATAAATCATACTGTGATAGTTTTATCTTTCCGTATTCTCCAAAGGAATATCTCTTTTCAGCATCTCATCCCGGTTGGCTATTTCCCAGGCAGTATGAAAAATCATACGCACTCTTTTTTCATAAAGGCTAAAATTTATTTTGTCTACCGTATCAGTCGGCTTGTGATAATCGGCCTTTAACATGCCATCATAAAAAAACAAAATGGGGATGCCTTTTCTTGCAAAGTTGTAGTGATCGCTGCGGTAGTAAATTTGTTCCGGATCATTGGGGTCATCAAATTTATAATCTAATACAAGGTTAGTATATTTTTTATTTACACCTTCATTAATTACCGGCAAATCGCTGCTTAGTTTGTTGTGGCCAATTACATACACATAGTTCAGCGTATCATCTTTTTTGCGTTCGGTATCTGTTCTTCCCACCATGTCAGTATTCAGGTCTACGGTTGTTTTGTCTAATGGAAAGATGGGATGATCGCTGTAATATTCACTACCCCACAATCCTTTCTCTTCGCCGGATACGGTCATAAATACAATGGTTCTTCTTGGGCCTTTGCCCTCGGCTTTTGCTTTGGCAAATACTTCCGCCATATTCAATACTGCACAGGTGCCGCTGCCATCATCATCAGCGCCGTAATATATTTTACCATCGTGTTTACCAAGGTGATCGTAGTGGCCGGTTAAAAAAACATACTCATCTTTTTTATCCGTTCCTTCAATTATACCCAGCACATTGCTGGCATTAATTATTTGTCTTTCTTTTTTGTAATCAAAACTAAAACCTACTTTTAATTCAGGTGTGTTGGATGCTGTGAAAACACCGCTGGTCCTGGCTAAACGAACCAAGCTGTCAATGTTCCATTCTGTAAATAATTGTTTTGCGGCATCCTGCGACAGGTTAATAAATCCGATGCTTTCATCAGCGGAGCTACCGGGGTAATACACATTGGATTTTGTATTCAATACCACCGTTCGGCTATTCAGTGCACTCATCATTGGATTGAGTACAATGGCTGCTGCTGCACCTTTTTCTTTTGCTAGTTCAATTTTAGCAGAAAGCCCGGGGTAAGTATAGTTTGAATATTGTGCTGTGGCGCTTACAAGATATTTTCCTTTCTCTTTTGGTTCACCCAAAAAAAACACCACCACTTTGCCTTTTACATCAGCCTCTTTATAATCATCGTATTCCTTTTCACTGATGCCATAGCCGACAAAAATAAATTTTTTGGCAGCCGATTTTTTTGTTCCATTGGTTAAAACAGGCACATAATAATCAGTTCCATAATTTAATTCCCTGTCATTAATTTTTACAGTGCTTGCTGTCATGGAATCCCTGTACAGGGGATAAAATTGCTGGTACCCATTCAATGCTTTTGGTGCCTGCAGCCCGATGGATTTGAATTGTGCTTCAATATAAGCAGCCGCTTTTCTCTGACCTTCTGTTCCCGTTTCTCTGCCTTCCATTTCATCACTGGCAATGATGGTTAAATGGTTTTTCAGATTATCACCGGTAATACCAGCTGCATATTTTGCAGCATCATCGGCCTGTGCAAATGCAGTGCTGATACAAATACATAAGCTTACAAATAGAAAATTTTTTTTCATGAATGTGGTTTAAAATGTTGGGTTGAGATTTCTTTTATTGAGCATGAACAGCAGCAATTATTATCGCTTTAATTTGTGTGCAGTAAATGGTTTGTGTTTAACATGGAATCTTATTGATTCGGTTAGTATGTCTTCCGCCCTCAAAGGCAGTGTTCATAAAAATATCGAGCATTTTTTCTGCATCGCCATCTCTTACAAAACGGGCAGGGATGCAGATGATGTTGGCATCATTGTGTTTCCTTGCCAGTTCGGCCAGCTCTTCTCCCCAGCAAATAGCAGCCCTGATGCCCTGGTGTTTATTGGCAGTAATGGCCACACCATTGGCACTGCCGCAAAGTAAAATACCAAAAGCTGCTTCGCCTTTTTCTACAGCGGATGCCACCGGGTGTGCAAAGTCGGCATAGTCAACAGAATCTTTATTGTAGGTGCCGAAGTCTTTGAACGCTACATTTTCTCCTTCTAAAAAAGAAATGAGGTCTTCTTTGCAATCGAAACCGGCATGGTCGCAACCAATGGCAACGGGTAAATTTAAATTAAATGGCGACATGGTAAGATTATTGAATAGTGAAATTAAATCCGGGTATAAAAGTATAAATAAAAAACGAGTGGCAGGGTGATTGGATTTTATTTTAACCATTTTGTTTGTTAGGGCGTAAACAGCAATAAATTCAGTAGATACTGTGTATGAAGAATAGAAGTAATCTGTTTATGTATGATTATTTATTTCTTATAAGCAGCGCCAATAAAAACATCAATCAAAAGGAAAGCAACTAATCAATAATGCCAGCAAACAATTTTAAAAATATATCTTCACAAAAATTTTACAGATGCTTCCTAAATACAAAAGAATATTACTCAAACTTTCGGGTGAGTCATTAATGGGTGATAAGAATTTTGGTCTTGACAGTGATGTGATTTCCCGGTATGCTGCCGATATAAAAAGCGTTACCGAACTGGGTGTACAGGTGGCAATTGTAATTGGCGGCGGTAATATTTACCGTGGTATGAATGAGGCGGAGACCGGCATTGAAAGAGCACAGGGCGATTATATGGGAATGCTGGCAACAGTTATTAACGGGATGGCTTTGCAGAGTGGTTTGGAAAAAGCAGGTGTATATACCCGGCTGCAAAGTGCTATCAAAATGGAACAGATAGCAGAACCTTACATACGCAGGCGTGCCATGCGGCATTTGGAAAAAGGCAGGGTGGTGATATTTGGAGCAGGCACCGGCAACCCTTATTTTACAACAGATACAGCAGGTTCATTAAGGGCCATTGAAATAAAAGCAGAAATAATTTTAAAAGGAACCAGGGTTGACGGCATCTACACAGCCGATCCTGAAAAAGACCCAACCGCTACTAAATACGGCCATATTACTTTCGCAGACTGCATCAGCAAAAACCTGAAAGTAATGGACATGACGGCCTTTACTTTGTGCATGGAAAATGAATTGCCCATTATCGTTTTTGATATGAATGAACCGGGCAATTTACTGAAAGTGGTAACTGGCGAAAGGGTAGGTACTTTGGTAAGAGGCTAATTAAAAAATAACGATCATAAAAAAGCTTCCGTCATTTAAGCGGAAGCTTTTTTTATTCGAAAAATAACCAGCAATATTACAGATCTAACCGGAGGCCAAGCCGAAGCCCGATGGTGGAAAATTTTTCCTGGATAGACAGTGCTCCTTTATTCATTGGCGAAAAATTGTATCGGTAATATGGTTCAGCCAGCAGGTGCAGGCTTTCGTTTAGTTTGTAATAAAAAGAAATGCCTCCCATAAAACCTACGCCCACATTGGTTTTGTACTGGTAAGGAGAATTACTCTTGGCACTGGTGAAGCTCACTGGCGTAAAGGTAGTATCCAATGTTTCACCATTTTGCCAACTGTAAATATTTATTACAGCACCTGCATTAATGTTGGTATGGAGCCTTCCATTGCCCAATTCATAGCCTACCAGCAAGGGGACATCAAGGGTTCGGTAGTGGTTGTAACTGGTTCTATATTTGGTGCCCCTTACATAGTAGCTGTTGATGGTATCGCCTTGTTGATTTATCTCGTAAGTTAACTGCACCACATTACTTTGGGCATAAGAAAATTTTTCATTGATCTGGCTATAATTAATGCCTCCTCGCAGGCTCATGCCGTTACTAAACACCCTGGTATAGCGAACACCAGCACTAAAAGCATACTGGAAACTGGTGCTGGCTTTTCTTTTTTCAAGCAAAGCAGAGTTGGCGGTGTCGTTGTATTTTTTTAAAGCATAATCCGGCCCGGCGTACAGCTCCCAGTATTGCTTATTGCCGGCTGCATCTTTATCAGCCGGGCAGCCGGGTATTTGGATTATTTTAAAATCAGTTTTTTTGCTGTTCAGGTCAAGCATAGAAAATGAAGTTATTTTTTCAGCACCATAAAATAGCCGCTGCATTGAAAAGCCCTGCTGCATTGGTTCTGCGGCATTGTTATCTTTTTCATCCACAGCTTCTGCTGTTTCAATTGTAGCGGTTTGCACAGTAAATTTTCCTTTCGATTTTTTCTTTACAATAGTTTGCTGTTGATTAACTGCATTCCTTTTTTTAACAGCTTCCAAATTTTTATCAGCAACTATTTCTTTTGAATTATTAAACGCTGCATTAATTTTTTCACTCTTGTTTGCCGGTGTACTGACAGAAAGATTTTGATTGCTGTTGGCAGCAGGAAGGTTGTTATTTTCTGTTGAGTGCAGGGGTTCTTTTTTATTGGCAGTAATAGTTGTTGAATTTATTCCAGTTGCGTTAAGAGCTGTATTGTCTTTTAAAGCAGCAGCAGGCATTGCTGTTTCAGTGACTGACTTACTGCTGCTAACTTTGTTTTCAGGGGCAATTATTTTTGAGTCATCTTTTTTAATAAATAATAAGCCTGTGCCGGTTGCTATAATTATCAGTGCCAGCAGACCAAGCATATTTTTTTTGTTCAACCAAAATGCTACCGGCTTTTTTCTTTTCCTTCCAGCCACAATATTTCCCCAAATATGCGGCGGCACATCCGGACTGTAATTGCCGAAAAATTCTTTTAAATGATCATCTAATTTGTTTCTATCACTCATACAGCAATTTTTTGCAGTTCAATAATTTGTTTTTGCAGCATATTTCGTGCTTTTACCAATTGGCTCCTGCTGGTGCTGGGTTGTATGCCCAGCATAGCTGCAATCTCTTCGTGCTGGTAGCCTTCTATCACATGCAGGTTAAAGATCATCCGGTATCCATCCGGCAGTTTATTAATCAGTGCCAGCAGATCTTTTTGCGATAAATGGGAATACGCTGTTGGATCTTCACCACTACCATATTTTTCTTTGTGCTCAATACCCGTTACCTCTTTGTCGTACCTGCTGAGCGTATATTTTTTAAGCGCTGTGTTTACCACAATCCTTCTTATCCATCCTTCAAAAGAACCCTCAAACTTAAACTGATGCAGCTTATCAAATACTTTAATAAACGCATCCTGTAAAATATCTTCCGCATCTGCGGCATTCCGGGCATAGCGGTGGCATACTCCCAGCATCCGGCTGCTGAAACGGGTAAACACCTCTTTTTGAGAGGCGGCATCTTCGTTGATGCAGGCTCTTATCAGTTGTTCGTCCGTCAAAATTGGCTGTTGCGTTACACCGGGTTTTGCATACAGATACCGAAATGCTTTTATACGCTGCCCGGAAATATATGAAAGGTAGAAAAATTAAAGGGTTATTGGATATTTGGTTAATAGGATAATAGGTTAACGGGGAAGTCCTGTTAGAGTTAGCTAAAGGGTAAGATAGTGATGAGGCAACAAATTGAAATGGGCTGTAAAATTTTTATGGTAATGAAGGTAAAATAAAAAGGTTGACAAACTGAAGGGCCATTTGAACCTTTCAATTTTTCAACCTTTCCTCCAATATGGATTAAGCTTTTTTTGCTGCTGCTGCCGCTGCTTTCTTTTTAGCTGCTGCAGGTTTTGCCGGCCTCGATTTACCAAAAGAAGCTTTGGTGATTTTGCCTTTTTTTGTTTTAATATCTCCACGTCCCATGATAATATAGTTTTTGTTTTTAGTAAGATTAAAAAAGCAAGATGTGTTTTTCATCTTGCTTTTTAATGTGGTTTAGCAAATGTTACATTTTTGCAGATAACTCTTTGCCGGCTTTAAACTTAGCTACTTTTTTAGCTTTGATTTTAATTACAGCACCTGTCTGAGGATTACGTCCGTTACGGGCAGCTCTTTTAGAAACTGAAAAAGTACCAAAACCTACCAGGGTTACTTTGTCACCTTTCTTTAAAGTTTTTGTTACTGCATCTACAAAAGAATCTAATGTAGCGTTTGCTTGTGTCTTTGTAATGCCGGCATCTTCAGCAATTTTTGTAATTAATTCTGCTTTGTTCATGATTATGTTTTTTTGATTTTTATAAGAAAAACAAATATAGAGGGTTTTTGATTGTAACAAAATTTTTTATAAAAAAAATATTGTTGATAAAAAACAGCTGAAATGCACAAGCAACAAGGGATATAAAGAAAAATAAAAGCAATTTTTTTTGCCTGATAAATAATAGAATTGACTGAAATGCAGTACTGTAAAGGGTTTCAGAAGGCTGGCCGTACAATTCAGTGTACATGCGGATTACAGGGGAATATACAAACGTTTTTCATTAATTAAAATGAAAATTAATTGTTTTGCACAATTAGTTAACAACCTGCATAACCGAACGAAAAGCAATGAACC
>JANLQY010000078.1:0-13222 GCA_031368105.1 Chitinophagaceae bacterium | reverse complement strand
GGCGTCATCGTTGTGTCACTCCCTTGTACGGCATACCTTTTTTCAACTTTAATTATGCAATAGGATAAATATTTTAATTAACTCAAACAGCTTCTTATTCTTTTATTTTTTCTTAAAACATCTGGGTCTCCTTTTTCTGGTGAATTAATTATTAAAAAAGAAGCTCCCTTATTTGGGTCAAAATCAGAAGGAAGTCCGAATTTGAATAAAATTAAAACTCCAATAATGTCAAGTACTAAACCGATTTGAGAAAATGTCATAAAAAATGAAATTTAAAATTATGGACTGTCAAAACGCAATTGTCCTACGAGGCGAACTGGGCATTTCAGGCAACTCAAATATATATAGAAAGTTTATTCTAAAACCAATACACACATCAAAGCCCAAACCGATTTAATCAATCTATTGTGCCGATAAAAGTTCCCCAATGGTATGCCGTATAAGTGAGTGACACAACAATGTTGGATTGAAAATATAAAGCCGGTTTCAAAAAAAAATCATCAATAAGATTCACTTTCATTTGGAAAATCTTTGGCCTTTATATCGGTGATGTATTGTTTGATGGCTCCGGTTATCTGTTCATCCAAATTCAAATAGCGGCGGAGAAAGCGTGGGTTAAATTCTGTGTTGAGGCCAAGCATATCATGCATTACCAGCACCTGTCCATCGCAGTAGCCGCCGGCACCAATGCCGATGGTGGGGATGCTGAGGCTTTCGCTTACTTCTTTGGCGAGTGCTGCCGGAATCTTTTCGAGCACTATCGCAAAGCAGCCGGCTTCCTGCAGCAGCAGGGCATCTTTTCTCAGTTTTTCTGCTTCTGCTTCTTCGGTGGCCCTTACTACATAAGTGCCAAATTTATTGATGGATTGCGGCGTCAGTCCAAGATGCCCCATTACCGGGATACCTGCACTTACAATTTTTTTTACAGAGTCCAGCACTTCTTCGCCGCCTTCTAATTTTACGGTATGTCCGCCGCTCTCTTTCATAATGCGGATGGCGGATGCCAAAGCAATATCTGAATTGGATTGATAATAACCGAAAGGAATATCTACTACAATCAATGCCCTTTCCCTTGCCCTCACCACACTTTGTGCATGATAAATCATCTGGTCGAGGGTGATGGGAAGTGTGGTGGTATGGCCCGCCATTACATTGCTGGCGCTGTCGCCAACAAGGATGATGTCGATACCGGCGGCATCAAATAAAGTGGCAAATGAAAAATCGTAGGCAGTAATCATGGAGATCTTCTCTCCTGCTGCTTTCATTTTCTGGATGGTATTGGTGGTAACTTTTTTGTATTCTTTGTCGGGAGCCATGGCAGTGGTTTGATGATTTGAAAAAAGCGAATGGGAATAATTGGCCCTGCATTAGAATAAAACAATACCCAGAAAAATAATCGCCGGTGTAAATGTAGAAAAGATTTTGATTTTAACTAACAGTATTATTAATCGTTTATTAATTGGTAAGGCTTGTTTTTTTAGAAGCAGTTAGTTTAGAGGGTTTAGAAGTTTAGTTTGCTTACCAATTTGCAAATCATTAATAAATATTTAATTGGCAATCTCCTTGCTGTATTAAATTAGCTTTCATAAATTCTTTTGTTTTGCCTCCCCAGCCGGTACCGCCTTAAAGCTGGACGTATCTGTAAACATAAACAGGTAAGCTTTTGTTTTTTAAAATATTCCCTAAAACTCCCAGTCCGATCAAAGGGAATTATATTTTAAGTATTTATTTAAAAAACATATTTTTGAATAATTGATTTTTAAATAAAGTCTATTACTATATCACTGCTTGTTTTTTAATACTTATTGGCTCCCCTTCATACCAGCATATTGGGAGATGAATGCAAAAAGATTTAATCAGCAATCCGGGATGTATTATTACCAGGATAGAAAAGAGAGTTAACAGCTATTTTTTGCATATCAATAAAACCGGCATTACACCTTAATAAAAATAAATTCATCAGTATGTTTAAATTTTTTACACTTCTTTTTTCGGTATTCTTTATTAGCCTGGGCGTATTAGGGCAACAGGATATTTCTAAACTAAAAGGCCCACGGCCGGTGATAGACCCATCAAAGTTTTCTGATGATGCTTTTGAGAAAGGGATCATTAGTTTTAAGTTTAACCAATCAGTTGAAGCAATCATTGGCAATGGCCCGGTGATAGATAAGAACGGGAATATTTCTTTCGGCATACCGGCAGTGGATGCCATTATGAGGGAATACAATGCAACAGAAGCGTTTTTAACTTTTGGTGCTATCAGGGATAAAGATGGCCTGTTTACACAAAGGCATAAAGACTGGGGATTCCACCTGTGGTATCATGTAAAATTTTCTTTAGATAAAAGTCCAAGAAAAATAATTGCTGCATTGCAGGAGTTAAAATCTACCATTGACATTGCAGAATTTCAATTTAAAGTAGAGCAGGGAGAAAAGCCTTTGAAAGGAGATAAAGTAAACTTTGTGCCCAACGATCCAAGGTTTAACCTGCAATGGCATTACAACAACACCGGCCAAAATGGTGGCACTGCTGATGCAGATATTGATTTACCGGAAGCATGGGATATTGAAACCGGCAAGCCTGAAGTGATTGTAGGTGTGGTAGATGGCGGCATTCAAATTACTCACCCCGACATTGCGGCCAATATGTGGCCAGGCAATGGTTTTAATTTTATTACCAACAGTACCACACTTACCGGTGAAGATCATGGTACTCATACTTCAGGCACTATTGCTGCAGTTAATAATAACGGCATTGGGGTTTCTGGCATTGCCGGTGGAGATGGCACTGCAAACAGCGGGGTGAGGCTGATGAGCCTGCAGGTGTTCAGCTCAACAGGAAGTGCTACCAATTTTGCAGCCGTGTATCCATGGTCTGCCGACAGGGGTGCTGCCGTATCACAAAATAGCTGGAACTACACTACAGCAGGTACATTCAATCAATCGGTACTGGATGGTATTGATTATTTTATTGCCCATGGCGGCGGTGCGGTAATGACGGGTGGTGTAGTAATTTTTTCTGGCGGAAATAATGGTGTGGATGAAGCAAAATATCCCGCCTTTTATCCTCCAACCATTGCGGTTGCTTCATCAAACAATAAAGATATTAAAGCCAACTACTCCAATTTTGGAGCTTATATAGATATTACTGCACCGGGCGGAGAACAAAATTCTGATACAGATCCAAGGGGTGTTTTAAGTACGGTTAGCGGAAGTGGTTACGCATTTTTTCAGGGAACTTCAATGGCCTGTCCGCATGTTTCCGGCGTAGCGGCGTTGATCCTTTCGAGAGCACAGGGAGTATTAACTGCTGCACAGCTGAGAAGTATTTTACTGGCGCAAGTAGATAATATTTATCCATTAAACCCAACCTACATAGGCAAACTTGGATCAGGAAGATTGAATGCCTTCAAATGTTTACAGGCAGCTGCTTTGCTTGCCGGTAATAATAATTTAGATGTAAAAATTTCTGCGGTAACAGAACCGACCAACGGCTTATGGTGCAAAGTGCCATTTAACCCCACAGTAAAAATTAGGAATATTGGTTCAGATACCATCACCTCTGTACAGGTTGGTGCAATATTAGATGGTGCACCGGTTGGTACACTGACAACGATCAACAATTTATCCATCGCATCCTTTAAAGAATCTGCTCCCACCGTGTTACCATTTTCTTTATCCCCGTCTGTGGGTGTGCATACATTAAAAGTATTTACGATCAACCCCAATGGCAGGAATGATCAGCGGCCAATTAATGATACCACTACCGTTAGGTTTACCATTGCACCTGCACTAAATCTACCTTACGCAGAAAGTTTTCAAACAACACCCTTCCCTCCGGCAAATGGATCAGCAATCATCAATGCTGACAATGATATTACCTGGGCAAGAAGAACCACTGCCGGCAATCCCGGAACAGCTTCGATATGGCTTAACAACTTTGATTATAATGCAGCAGGAGCTATTGATATTTACCGGACTCCAAAAATAAATACCAGTGTTTTAGATTCTCTGACATTAACTTTTAATGTGGCTTATCAACCTTACCCCGGTTCAAGTGATTCTCTTTCTATCGTCATTTCACCCGACTGTGGTACTACCTGGTTGCGTACTTCTTATTCAAAAGGTGGTGCCGGTTTAAGCACTGTGGCAGGAACCAATACAGCTGCCTTTGCCCCCACAGCTGCAAACCAGTGGAGAACAGAAAAAGTTACACTTAAAGATTTTTGCAGCAGTAATTTAAGCAGTGTGATGATTGGCTTTCAGAGTTATAACGATTTTGGAAACAATGTTTTTGTTGATGGTATCAACATTACCGGTTATGCTTCCAATCACAGAAATATTTCACTCAGCTCAATCAGCCTGCCTAAGCCGGCATTGTGTGTAAACAATTTTACTCCTGAAATTACTTTCCGCAATGATGGCCTGGATACGCTGACTTCGGTAAAACTAAATTACCAGGTTGATGGAGCAGCACCCAGCACAATTACATGGACCGGCAGTTTAATAAAATGCAGCAGCACCACGGTATCATTACCTGCAGGTACAGCCGCTGTGGGCACACATATTATAAAAGCATTTGCATCAGAACCAAATGGCCTGGATGACCAGTTTTCCAGCAATGATACTTTGTCTAAACCATTCAGCATCTTTAGTTCAACTGCCACGCCTACCCCAATATTTGAAGGCTTTGAAGATGCCATTTTTCCAAGAGCCAACTGGGGTGTGCAAAATGTAAATGGCGGCACTACCTGGCAAAAGGCCATCAACAGTGCCAGGACAGGTACAGCTTCTATGTGGATCAATAATCCCAATATAATTAATCCAAATAATGCTGTTGATTATTTTATATCTCCACTGGTTGCTAATAATTCCAGTATTGACTCTATGTTTGTTGATTTTGATTTGTCTTATAAATCAGGCGCACAATATCCGGGCTCTACTGTTTTTGCCCTGGACACACTGGAAGTACTGGCCACTTTTGACTGTGGCGTCACATTCACTTCTGTTTGGAAAAAGTGGGGTGACGAATTACAAACTGTAAATGATCCCAATTATACTTCCACCAGTTCTTTTGTACCAACAATAAAAGATCAGTGGAAATCAAAAAGGATTTATTTAACTCCAATTGTAGGTGCCAATAACTTCCAGTTGTATTTTGCAGCTAAGAGTAATAAACTAAATAATATCTGGATTGATAATATCAACATCAGTTCCAAAACATTGCCGCAACGTTTGAAAGACCAGGGTTACCTCATTTATCCAAATCCATTCAACAGCAGTTTTCTTATTCACCATTCTGCAATAGAACCTCCGGTAGACCTGCAATCTGCACAGGTATTCAACTCTGGCAGCCAGTTGGTGTGGGAAAGAAAATACAATGGAAAGGCCGAAAGGCAAATAACTGTTGACCTGAAAAATATGGCCAATGGTGTTTACATCCTGAAAATGATCTACACAAATAAAACAGTGATAGAAAGAATTATAAAAAATTAATACAAACGGATTTTATTTTAATAAGCGGCTGCCAACAAAAGGCAGCCGCTTTTGTTTTATAAAATATCACAGGTAACTTTGTAAAAAAAATAAGATGAATAACGCTATCGATACATTGATAAAATTTACTGATGACGAAAATTTAAAAAATATTGCTGAAAAAGTAAAGCTTCAACAAAGAATAACAGATGAAGAAGGGATATTCCTTTTTGAAAAAGGGAGCCTTTCTTTTGTTGGGGCTTTGGCCAATTTTATCAGGGAACGCCTGCATGCCGATACCACTTATTTCAACAGGAATTTTCATATAGAGCCTACCAATGTTTGCGTATTCAGTTGCAAATTTTGTTCTTACTCCCGCCTGTATGCAAATAAAGAAGAAGGCTGGGAACTGAGCATTGACCAGATGCTGGACATTGTAAAAAAATATGATGGCAAGCCAATAACGGAAGTACACATTGTAGGCGGTGTTCATCCAAAAATGAACATGGATTATTTTATTGAGCTGATGCAGAAAATAAAAAACCATCGTCCCGATCTGCATGTAAAAGCATTTACTGCTGTGGAATTAGACTACATGTTTCGCAAAGCAAAACTGAGTGTGGAAGAAGGCATGAAGAAACTGCATGAAGCAGGCCTGGACAGTCTTCCGGGGGGTGGTGCAGAAATATTTGCTCCGGAAATAAGGGCTGCCATTGCTGGCGATAAAGTAGATGCTGAAGGCTGGCTGAAGATACATGAAACGGCACATAACCTAGGTATGCACAGCAACGCCACCATGCTGTACGGCCACATTGAAAAACATGCAGACAGGATTGACCACATGAGAAGACTGAGAGAACTGCAGGATAAAACCAATGGCTTCAATACATTCATTCCATTAAAATTCCGCAATCATAATAATGACATGAGTTATGTACCTGAAAGTACCATTACTGAAGACATGCGCCTGTATGCAATTGCAAGAATTTATCTGGATAATTTTCCTCACCTGAAAGCATACTGGCCAATGCTGGGCAGGGAAAATGCACAGCTGAGTTTATCATTTGGTGTAAATGACATTGATGGCACCATTGATGACTCTACCAAAATTTACAGCATGGCGGGCAGTGAAGAACAAACTCCCACCATGACCACTGAACAACTGGTTACACTAATAAAACAGGTACACCGCAAACCAGTAGAAAGGGATACTTTATACAATGTGATTAAGGATTACAGTGAAGTAGATTTTACTGAAGAAACTTTTGATGCAAGGCTTAATTAAGCCATACCCACCTTATCTTTTATTGAAAAGTGCAATACTTTTTTAAACAGTTCGTCCGCTGCAAAAGGCTGTTGTAAATATTATTACGCATTGAAATTGGGAGGAATACTTCACTTCGTTTTGCTAAAAACAGAATCAATTACATTTGCAGACTTTACAACACAATCATCTATGGCCGATCAACTACAATCATTTCTGCAACGGGTAAACGCTGGTTTTGAAAAACAGGAATTGATAAAAATCACTTTAGGCAGCAAGAGAAATAAAGATGCTGATTTAAAGAATGTATTTATCAAAGTGGTGACGATAAAAAATACACAGCAATTGTCTTTTCTTTACCGCTACCCCACCAAAGACATCACCAAAAATTTTGATCTGACAGAAGCCATCATGTTGATTGAAAAAATGCTGCAGGCTGAATTTTACAACGCAGATTTATTTACTGCAACAAATAATTTTCATTTATTACAAAATAAGAAAGGGGCATTAAAAATAATTACAAAGCTCCCTTCCCTTTCTGAAAAAAAAGGTGTACAACAGCACGATAAACAAAAAGCCCGGATAGTAAAAGCCAGCGGCAATATTTACCTGCATGCACTTGGCATTACCACTGCTGAAGGCCTTGTAAAAAAAGACATGCAGGATAAATACAAACAAATAAACCGCTACATCGAAATTATTGAAGGCATAGTAAAAGATTTGAAATTCAGCAAAGGCCTGCATGTGGTGGACATGGGCAGTGGTAAGGGTTACCTCACTTTTGCATTGTACGATTACCTTGTCAATACTTTACAATTGCAACCAACCATTTCGGGTGTAGAGTTAAGGCAGGATTTAGTAAACACATGCAACAAAATTGCGGCAGCTGCACATTTTTCCAACCTTCATTTTGAAACAGGCACTATTGCTGATGCAACATTACCTGCCACTGATATCCTGATTGCATTACATGCCTGCGACACTGCTACTGACGATGCTATTTTTAAAGGAATACAGGCAAATGCAAAAGTTATTATCTGTGCCCCCTGCTGTCATAAACAAATACGGCGGCAAATGAAACCTAACAATGTTTTATCATCCATTACAAAGCATGGCATTTTGTTAGAACGACAGGCTGAAATTGTAACAGACAGCATACGGGCTTTACTGTTGGAAGCATCAGGTTACAAAACAAAAGTATTTGAGTTTATCGCTACTGAACATACCCCAAAAAATGTTTTGATCACAGGAATAAAATCAGAATTATCAAATACTAAAAAACTGGAGAATTTAGAAAAAGTAAAAGCATTAAAAAAAATATTCAATATTGAAAGCCATTATTTAGAACTACTATTACTTTCCCTTCAGCAGCTATAATATTTGCACTTTAACTATTTCAATAGATCAAAAGCATTGAATTTTCTACAACAACATTCATCCAGAAGATACTACTTTATACTTCTTTTCAAAACTGATACTGGCAAAGAATGAATCAAGAAAACCACACTGAAAGAAAATCACAAAATTAATAATAGCTAAGCTTTCATTAGTTATTATTCAAAAAGTGGTTTGTGAATAATAATAATTTAGGTGAAAAATAAATTAATTGAGACAGATTATTTATAGCTAAAAGAAGGGTAACTTTAAAGCAATCTTTAAGTATAAAAAATCAGATAATAACACATGGTTGTTCCTTTAATAATTATTTTTCTTTTTTGCATTTTCATCGCCAGTTTTTTGTTGGCTAAAAGAGATGATAAGTTAGCAGACCTTCAGCAACGGGTAGAGTTTCTTGAACATAAGACCAGTAAAAAAATTGTAAGCAGGTTATTGTTTGTAGAACTAAAATCTGTGAACAGTGTACTGGATACGCTGAACAATTGTTTTTATCAAATTGACAAAGATGGCAATTACGATATTGATACAGAATACCGCCTTGCTGATGTGACCGATGAGTGGTGGGAGTCTTTATCTGCACAAGACCTGGAGGTTGTAAATAAAATTAAATAGCAAGACGAATTGGTATGCTGTGAAGATTAATAATTTTGTTTCCTTAAACTTATTCCTATTATAGAGGCCCCTCATAAAAATGAGGGGCCTTAACGATTGCTTGCTATTATAAAAAAAAGTAAATAATATTTTAGGCCAGTTTCAGCGCTAAATCAATTTTTGGTTCTGCTATCAATCTTTTATTTGCAAGAGGAGGAGTAATACCAATTGCCCAAAAATAACAGACACTAATAATAACCGATAAAGCTACACTGGAGAGAATGGCAATCTTTGCAGTATCCTGGATTCCTTCGCTGCTAAAAGCCAGCATGGTTGTAAAAATTGACATTGTAAATCCAATACCAGCTAATGTGCCCATACCAAGCACCTGCGTCCATTTCACATTTGTTGGCAGGCTTGCAATGTTGAGTGATACCAACAATTTGCTGATTAAAAAAATACCTACCGGCTTCCCCACTACAAGCCCCACAATAATACCGGCTGCAACTGTTGTACTTAATGCCTCTGTAAAGTGTGGAGGGATAAAAAGTGCGGTATTGGCTATTGCAAATAATGGCAGAATGAAAAAATTAACAGGGTTGTGTATTGCCCTTTCAACTGCAACCAATTTATTTACCGGAATTGTAAATGCAAATAATACACCGGCAATAC
Source organism: Chitinophagaceae bacterium (assembly GCA_031368105.1). Lineage (GTDB taxonomy): Bacteria > Bacteroidota > Bacteroidia > Chitinophagales > Chitinophagaceae > Ferruginibacter. The sequence continues at coordinate 3,823 of JANLQY010000078.1, read as the reverse complement.
TTGCCTCAATGCCTGATTGCAAAATGGCATACCACAAACAAAGCGAAAGTATTATTTGCAGCAATCCAAATTTTACTTTTAAATAATTAAGGGCAAGTAAGGCAGCAAAAATAATTGCAGCAATAAATAAAAACAGCCAGTAAATTTTTCCACCATAAAAAAGGGCAATTACTACAATTGCGCCAAGGTCATCAATAATAGCCAACGCCATCAAAAGAATTTTCAAATTTAACGGCACCCTTTTTCCCAGCAAAGAAGCAACACCTAAAGAAAAAGCTATATCGGTAGCCGTGGGTACACCCCATCCGCTTATATAGCTGGTTTTAATATTAAAGGAAATAAAAATTAAAGCAGGAACCAACATTCCTCCGAATGCTGCACCAAATGGTAACACTGCTTTTTTAAAAGAAGAAAGTTCGCCTTCTACCAGCTCTCTTTTAATTTCTGTTCCGGCCATTAAAAAGAATATGCCCATTAAGAAATTATTAATCCATTCTAATAAATTTCCTGGCAGATGCAGGGATGGTATTGAGTCAAAATGAGTATTCCAAAAGGCACGGTACTGTTCACCTGCAATTGAATTGGCTGAGATAATAGATATGATAGTGCAGGCAATCAAAATAATACCAACCGTACGGCTATCATTGATAAAATAGCGTAACGGAGACATTAACCTGTTAATAATATTGTTCATACTTGTATTGTCAAAAAAAATAACTTAAAAAGAGAAAGGCATTTGAAAATAAACTTATTTACAAATGCCTTTCTGCTATAAAAAATATTAATCTACATAACCATGAACACCTGTTTCAGGAATATCAAGACCTGCAATTTCATCTGCTTCAGCACTTCTTAACGGAACTATTTTATTTAATAATTTGAAGAAGAAATACATCACAACGAAAACAAAAGTGATACAAGAAACAGTACCGATTAATTGTGCTACAAATTGTTTACCATCTCCGTAAAACAACCCTTTAACATTACCAGCCACGCCATTCCAGCCATCACCATAGGTGCCATCTGCAAATAATCCAAGAGCCAATACACCCCAGGCACCATTTACACCATGCACTGCAAATGCACCAACAGGATCGTCAATTTTTAATTTTCTATCAACAAAATTGTAGGCGAATATTACTAACAACCCTGCAATCACACCAATAATAACAGCAGATATTGAAGTAACAAACGCACAAGGTGCAGTGATAGCAACAAGCCCGGCCAGCATACCATTTGCAATCATACCAGGATCAGCTTTCATACCTCTTATGTACATATAAAATAATGCTGATAATGCACCAGCACCACCTGCCAGCATCGTGTTAGTAGCTACAATGCCTATACGAAGATCATTGCCTGCAAGAGAAGAGCCTGCATTAAAACCAAACCAACCAAAGGCTAATATGAATGTACCAACCATCGCCATTGGGATATTATGCCCGGCAATAGTTTTTACAGATCCATCTTTACCATATTTACCATAGCGTGGGCCAATAACAATAGCACCAGCCAATGCAGCAATACCTCCTACCAAGTGTACAACAGATGAACCGGCAAAGTCAACATGACCGTGACCAAGACCAAACTGTGCACCCAATTGAGATAGCCAGCCGCCGCCCCATACCCAGTTACCAAATATTGGATATACAAACATGGAAATAAAGAAACCATAAATAACAAATGATTTCAATGTCCATCTTTCTGCCATAGAGCCAGTAGGAATGGTAGCAGTAGTATCCATAAATACCATTTGAAATAAGAACAAAGTATAAATACCAACGTCATAATACTTGCTGCTTAAAAAAAATCCGGCATAACCGCTGATACCAAAATCGTGACCAAACAGGTGTACTATAAGTTCGTGAGGAACCACCCCAGCCGAGCCACCTAATGCTCCTACATTCAAAGCGCCGCCAAACATTATTGCAAAACCGGAAATCCAAAAACCAATCATCCCAATTGCATAAATTAAAAAGTTCATGCACATGGTATGGGCTACGTTTTTCTTTTGGGTAAAACCTGTCTCCACCATTGCAAAACCTGCCTGCATAAACATTACTAAAAAGCCGGCAATCAAAGTCCACATAATATTGATAGCAATTTTGCTGTGGCCACCAGAATTACCAATGGTGTTTACAGTAGATATTACTTTATTAAGAGCAGTATCTTGTGTTGCAGCCAGTGTGTCAATACCTAAATCTTTAATGGTACCTGTAGCTGCACCAGTAGGGTCTTGTGCCATTGAAATAAAGGGCAACAGGAGTAACAAAAGCGTAATTGTCAATGCAGCATATTTGCCAATTGAAGCATAGCGATTTTTTTTACAATTCATAATTGTTTTTTTAGTTTATCATTAATAATTAAAAAACAAAAACTTGTCAGAGGTTGTACCGATTGTGTTTTATTAAAAAAACACACTGCTGTCAATCTTGCAAAAAGGGTAGTTGTTGTAGGATTGCCGGCAGGGTTTTTTGAAATTACCAATGATTAAAATTTATACACGGCCGCAAGTAAACCAGTAGCTGTTGATTTGCTTCCGGCACCGTCCTTTTTATTAAAGATTTCACTTTCAGCAGCATCAAATCTTAATTCAGGGATAATTGTTATTGGGCCAACTTTATAATTGAGCGATAATGTTACATCATAAATACTTTTACTTGCATAAAGGCTTAGTTTGTTATCACTAATATATTCACCACGTAAGGTCAAGCCAATTTTAGATGATGGATCATAATTAATATATAAGGCCGAGCCCCACCATGATTTAGATTCACCTGTGGTGTCCGTACGGAATTGCGTAGAAACATGGAAACCAATATTCCATTTAGGATTAAACAAAGCAGTCCCAACCACCTCTACATGGTTAAGGCTTTTTAAATTATTAAAACTAACATTTGAAGTAGCCATTGTACCATGATTTGCTCCAAAAAAGCCCTGATAATTCAGAAATACTTTTACTTTGCCATTCTTTGTTCCATTGCTTACTTGAGCAATCAGGGTTTTTACCCCAGATATAGTTGTTGTATTGTCTGTAGGGTTAGCTAAGCCGATCATAAATCCCCAGGTATCTTTGGTATATTCGGCTTTTATACCTGTATGATTGAAAGGTTGGTAAGTAAACATATAATCCATACTGTAATTTCTGTTAAGAGGGGCATTTGCTACCTCATAGCTCATATGAGTGGCCCATTTGCCAATACTAAATTTTACACCCTTACCGACGGTACCAGGCGTAAAGCTTATAAACAATTGCTGAACAGGTGCAAGGGTAGTAAAACCATTTCCACCTCCAAGTGGAAATCCTGCGCCGTCAGTATAGGAAAACTCTTCTGCCCTACGGCCAAAACCTAAATCAACTGTAGCTGTTACTTTCCCGGATAAAGCACTACCATCAACCCTTAATTCAGCCATACCTAATTCAAAGGAATTTTGTGAATTGGTGAAACTTGTATAATTGTTCTTTTTTCCTGAGGGTGCATTGAAATTGTAACGATAGTAAGCATCTACTGACCCAGAAAAAGTCAAAGATTTTGTAGAATCCTGAGCAAATACTCCATTGATTAAAGCCAAACTTAATAAGGCTGATACGAGATGTTTTTTTGTCATTTTTTTAAAGTTTTGGTTGTTAAATAAAAAAGGCTAAAAGCTGTAAACTTTTTAATGACCTGGCAATTGTTATAGTTTTTTACAAGGGATAGAAAGTATAATGAAAATAATAAAATAGATTATAAATTTCACTAAACCATCTTATCTGATGTAAAAATATCAATTTATTTTCATTTTTATTTCAATATCAATATATTTAATTTTTAATAATGTT
>JANLQY010000007.1:0-10047 GCA_031368105.1 Chitinophagaceae bacterium | reverse complement strand
GGTGATTCAGCCAATAAAAAAAGGGCAAAATAGAAATAATGCCCGATTATAAGTCCAATATCCTTTGAAAAACTAAATGATACCAGTCATTAACTATGCCATTAATTTTTTACACTACAACCTGGCTTTTTTTATTTATTTTTTTCTCAGATCGGTAATTTGTGTTGCTATATTTCCACAAAAAATTGAGAATTTCTTAAAAGCGGGCAGTGGAGTCTTTACTGTAAAACCGTTAAATACAAAGCCGCTTTTTTATGCAGCTGGTTTTATTTTTACAGCTTTGCGCCGAAACCTTGCAAAAGATTTAGTAGGTATTTCGGTGCCTAATAGTTTACCCCAGGGTTTTAGTTCGGGCACCCGGTCAAAAATTATTTTTAATAACCCCGTAAAAGGAATGGATAAAAACATACCCGATACTCCCCACAATGCACCACCCATCAAAATCATAATAATGGATACCAGCGCATTGATCTTTACTTTGGATGAAACAATATAGGGCATCAAAAAATTATTATCAATAAACTGGATGATGAGATAGGAAATGATGATCCACAAATGGGTATTATATCCGTCTTTGGTAATGGTGGCAACCAGCAGGGGAAGTGCAATGGCAATGATGCCTCCGATATAAGGAAGGATATTGAGCAAAGCCCCGATAACACCGATAAGTAAGGCATACTTTACACCCAATAACATTAAAGCGGCAGAATTAAGCAATGCCACAATCAATGCTTCCAGCATTAATCCCGACATGAAACTTTGTATTGCCTTTTTTGTTTGGGTAAGCACCACTCCCACTTCACTTGTATTGGTTTCAGCAAATACTTCATACAGAAAATTCAGCAGCAGTGTTTTGTAATACAGGAATAAATAAATGTACACCGGCAATAAAAAAAGTATGGATAAAGAACCAAAAATTCCGCCCAATGCATTTGCTGCCACTGGTTCCAGTTTGGCCTGAACACCGGCAAGCCACTTATTTTGCATGGCTATATTAATACCAATGTGCTGGTCAACTGTATGTTGCAGCTTAGTAAACAGCAGCAGGGATTTTGTTTTCAGCAATGGCATTTCTGTTGTAAAATTGGCCAGTTGAGATGATACAAAAAAACCAATGCCGCCAAATACAATAACGGCAACCAGCAGGCAGATACAGATAGATAATATTTTAGGAATTTTTTTATTGATAAGCCAGCTGCACAAAGGATTTAGCAGTATGCCAAACATAGCAGCAAAGGCCAAAGGAACCAGTATATCTCCAATATAATATAATGCCACTACCAGTAATACAAGCCCTGCCAACACTACTGTACTCCTGATAAAAAAAGGGTATTTTGAATTCATGCTATTTATTGTGATGATGCTGTCGGTAATTATCTTTGGTAACAGGCTAAATTTCATGCCTTTTTATTGGCAGTGTCAATACTCACTTACCTTTAACATAGTGGGCAATTATTTCTACAAAACATGGTGGGGTTTAATAGCTGCATCCACTACCATTGCCGGCAAAAGTAATGCGGCAAAAATATCAATTTGCATTTGATAAATAAATTTACTGCAAAAAATATTTACGATTCCTAAAAGAAATGAATTAAAAAAACGGGTTACTCATTATTTAACGGCAGCGTAAAATGAAAAGTAGTTCCTTTCCCTTCTTCACTTGCTGCCCACAATTGTCCATGATGGCGACTAATAATTTCACAGGAAATAAAGAGGCCAATGCCAAGTCCCTGGAATTGTATGGCATGTTCCTCTACCCGGTAATACCTTTCAAATACTTTTTTAAGGTGCTCCTTACTGATACCGATACCTTCATCTTTTACCGATAGATGTATTTCCCCGTTTTGTTCTTCTATATGGATAGATACCTGGGATGCGTTGGGTGAATATTTTACAGCATTGCTCAATAAATTAATCACCACCTGCTGCAGTCTTTGTTTATCACCGGTAACCTCCTGTTCCGCTTTTCCTGTTTTTATGAGGGCATGTTTTGGTGAGGCATCCCGGATATTTTCCACCGCTTCATCAACCATTTCATTAAAATTAAAAGCGGTAATATTATAATCTAATTTACCACTTTGTATTTTACTTACATCCATCAACTCACCAATCAGTTCATTGAGCCTGTCAACGGCAAAGCTTGCTTTTTTTGCATATAGTTTTGTAGTTGCATTTTCTTTATCCAGTGAAAGTTCCAGCAACTGCAGGTATGCTTTGGCAGTAGTAAGTGGTGTTTTCATTTCATGGCTGGCAATGCCAATGAATTCATCTTTTTGTTGTTCCTTTCTCTTTTGTTCATCAATATCAGTATGGGTTCCTATCCAAACTGTTATTTTACCATCACTGTCTTTTTGAGCATGCCCCCTGCTCAGGTGCCAATAATAAGCTCCATCGTGGCAAAGAAAGCGGTGTTCCAGTTGAAAATCTTCGCCGGTATTGATTGAGTTTATCCATGTTTGTTTATTGTGGTTCCAGTCGTTGGGATGTATAATTTTTTCCCAACCAAGGCCTTTCAGTTCATCAAAACTTTTACGGGTATATTCAAACCACTGTTGATTAAAATAATTTACATTTCCCCTTTCATCAGCCATCCACATTTTTTGCGGCATGACATCGGCCAGTATGCGAAAGCGTTCTGCATTTTCGTCCTGCATTTTTCTTGCTAATATCTGTTCTGTTACTTCGTATCCAAAAATTAAGATGCCGGTAATTTTTTTATTAAAGTCATAAATTGGCTGGTAACTAAAATTAAAATACCGTTCAGCAGGTTCCAGGCCTTTATCATAAGCAAGCCAGCTAAGCATTTCATTGCCAACAAATATCTCTCCTGTATTGTACACGTTGTCAAGCAATTTATCAAAGCCCTGTCCTTTCAGCTCTGGCAAGGCTTCTAAGATAGGTTTGCCTATTATTTCACGGCTACCAAATAAATTTTGATACGCAGGATTTACCAAATCATAAATATAGGTGGAGCCCTGTAAAGTAGCTACATAGGCGGGGGCATTCAGGTACAGATTCTGTAACATTTCGGCATTGCGTTCCAAATGTTTGCGGCTCAATACCAATTCGGTAACATCATAAGAAAAAACTAAAATTCCTTCTATAGTACCCTGCTCATTCTGTATTGGCTGGCAGTGTAAATTAACATAAATCTGCTCTGGTTTTCCTTTTACTTTTTCAATAAAAGCGGGCATTTCAGCGCCTAAATAAGGCTTTCCGGTACGATACACTTCATCAACTATTTCTACATAACCCTGTCCTATTAGTTCGGGAATGGCTTCCATCATTTTCTTTCCTAAAAGATCCCGATTGCCTGTAAGCTGTTGATAAGAAGAATTAACAAATTCAAAAATGTGTTCAGGCTCTTTTTAAAATAACGAACGGTGCAGGCGACTCCATTAAATAACGGTGCAGTACCTGGTGTTCTTTTAAAACACCTGCTGCATTTTCCTTCAGTATTTTTTCTGCTTTTTTTCTCAGGGTAATATCATCCAGCGCCAGTAAAATCAATTGCTCTCCGTTTTCCTTTTGCATAGGCCGCAGGTTAACACAAATGGTACGTTCGCCAATTACAGGAAATGTAAAAGTGAGTTCCATCTCTAACATCTTCTCTTTTTCTTTCTGAATTTTTCCCAATTCTTTGCGAAGCCCGGGTATGTCCCAGCCATTATTTTGCAACTGGAATAAAAATTTTCCCAGCGTATCTTCCTCCGTTAATTGAAAAGTTTTATAAAAAGATTGGTTGGCGCTTTTAATAATAAAATTTTTATCTAATACCAGCAATGGTTCATGCAGTACAGAAAGTGTAGCTATAGCAAAATTGCGGCTTTGGTTCAGTTCGTCATTGCGGTCATACAGTTCCTGGTTTACGGTAATCAACTCTTCGTTGGTACTTTGTATTTCTTCTTTGCTGGTTTCCAATTCTTCATTCAGGCTTTGCAATTCTTCGCTACCACTCAGCAATTCTTCGTTGCTGCTTTGCAGTTCTTCATTGGCAGCTTCCTGGTCTTCGGTAATGCTGTGCATATCTTCCCTTAATCTTGCCAGTTCTTTTTCCAACTGTTGTATGCGGATATCTTTTTCATCTTTCTTAATTTTTGCAGCAATGCCTTTTTCATTACCGGTTATCAATTGCTCATTTACGGTTGGAGAATCTTCACTGAACAAAATTAAAAAATGCAGATCAAGCGTATCCAGTAATGGAATAACTGAAATGGTTACCAGTTTTTTGCCCCCGTTAATGGGTACCCCTTCTTTAATAAATGCTTCACTTGTAGTTTTTGCTTTGTGCAATCCATTGCGTATTTCAAATGCCAGGCCTTCTTTGGCCATCTTCAATACATTCAGGCTTGCCTTGCCTGGAGAGGGTTCCAGGTATTCGCCGGTGCTGCCACGAAACTGTACAATGTCGAACTGGTCATTTACCACCACACCTGCCGGCGTGTATTTTTGCAATAAAATATCGTCGGCATTTTTTTGAAAATCATCTGTCTTCACTTCTTTGCTACGCATATAATAATTATTGTTGGTAAAAGCTGTCTCACTTCTTTCGCTGGCGGCACTGGTAAATCTTACCGGCACTGCTTTCCTCATAAAGTATTTATCTTTTTTTCCAAAAGGAATAAAAATATCAGCAGTGTTTCCGGGGGTTTCTGATTTGCCCAACAACAAAATACCTTTATCATTGAGTGCATAATGAAACAGCGTGAGTGCTTTTTTTTGCAGGAAAGGTTCCAGGTAAATCAGCACATTGCGGCAACTGATAAAATCCATTTTTGCAAAAGGCGGATCTTTTAAAAAATTGTGTACCGCAAAAATACACATATCCCTTATTGGCTTTTTTATCTGGTAATGCCCATCTGTTTTAATAAAAAATTGCTGCAGGCGGTTGTCGGAAATACCATCTAGTTCTTTTTTTGTATAGACGCCGGCTCTTGCTTTTTTAATCGCTTTTTCCGAAAGGTCGGTGGCAAAAATCTGTACTCTGGTAGTAGTAATATGGTCGCTTAAATATTCCTGCAGGCACATGACTATTGAATAGGCCTCTTGCCCAGTGGAGCAGCCTGCTATCCAAAAACGCAAAGGGATGCCTTCCGGTTTGTTTTTTATAATTTCAGGAAAACCTGTTTCGCATAAAATATCGAAAGTGGCGTGGTCACGAAAAAAAGAAGTAATCGGTATCAGCAGATCCTGGAACAAAATATCCAACTCTGGTTTATTTTTTTTGAGGTAATCAAGGTATTCGGTAATAGTTTCTAATTGAAGCATCACCATGCGGCGGATAATGCGGCGGCGAACGGTGGTTTGTTTGTAAAAACTAAAATCCACTCCTACCCTCACCCTCAGCAATGCCAGTATCTGTCTAAATATATCTTCGTTTATTTTATCTTTTGCAGAAACGGTACCATCGGAGGAAAGGATGGTAAAAGATTTCAGCAACTCTATCAGCTTTTGTGAAATTTTTTCGGGTGCAATAATAAAATCAACGATGCCTGCATCAATGGCATTTTGCGGCATACCATCATAAGCGGCAGAGGCAGGGTCTTGTGCAAACGTAAGCCCACCCTCGTCTTTAATATCTTTCAACCCTGCAGTGCCATCTGAACCGGTGCCGGATAATACCACACCGATAGCATGTGCATGGTGCACTTCTGCCAGGGAAGAGAAGAAAATGTCGATGGGTAAATTCTGCATTCCTTTTGCAGAGCGTGGGCTCAACTTCAGCACACCATCTGTGGCCACTAATATTTTATTGGAAGGAATGACATAGATATTATTGGGATCTACATGTACGTTATCACTTATTTCCACCACCGGGATTTTGCTTACACGTTGTAAAATTTCGGGCAATGCACTTTCATATTCAGGATGAAGGTGCTGAACAAGGATATAGGCCATTCCTGAATCTTCCGGGATGACTATAATCAATTTTTTAAAAGCATCCAGCCCACCACCAGATGCACCAATACCCACAACCGGGAAAAGATTTTGCGAAGGTATTTTTGGTTTATTTATTTCTTCTGTTAGCATGTTGTTTCGTTTTCATGGCAATGGTTGGTAACAATATTTTAAAAGATCTGATTGTACTAAAGCTAAAGGTAGCCTATCTGTTGCTGTAAATGAGCAGTTATTTTGAACTGCATTTCCTTTCGCTGATTGTGAAAATATTTTTGTTGTAATGCAGTATTTTTCATCTTCACTGGCAAGGTCTTTTTTTCCTTTTTTTTAAGCAATTATATTGCAGCTATTTCATTTACTCTATGCTATTTAAAACTGGTCTGTACTCACAGCCATTATCATTTTACCAACCTCCCCAGCACCCTTAATTTTTTTCCAGGCAACACCGTTATATTGGTTCCCGGAGGAATAATTTGTATCGGCACAGTAAAAACACATTCGGCAGTTCCTGCAGGATCAATCACAATTTGGGCATGCCCCGAAAGCAGCGGTGGCGGTATGGCATTGCCATACCAGTTGCCTTCAATATTCCAGTTGCCGGCTCCTTTAAAAGTATAAGTAACACGGGTCCTGCCGCAGGAACCGGGACTGCTGCAGTGTGCTGTAGCCGCTTTGCCAATAACTGCTATTGGAGGCATACCGTTACCAATGGCACTGATGCCGGTAATAGCGGCACCCAATTGCGCCTGCAAGGAATGCTGTAAAAATAATAACAGGATCAATATTTTAATCCACTTTTTCATTATTAATAAACGAGACGTTCTGGTACATTATACCCAACCGTTACCCCCGTGGCGGTATAAAAAGTTTCAATCAGTTTGGGTACAAATGCTACCTGCTGTTCCAGCTCTATACAGGTAGGGCATTCCGGACTGAGAAAAAAACAATTGGATATGTACACATCTTTAAGGGTGATCTTAAAATACAGTTTGTCGGCGGCGGTATAATATTCCAGCACTACTTCGGGATAGGATGTGCCCTGCAGTATTTTCTTAAAAATATCTGTAGTGGAAACATTGCTGGTTTTCTTTATTAAAAATTCATGCACTTTAGGCACACCTACTGTGGGCCCTCCGCCCAGGCTCCAGCTGGTGGCGGCATCCACTTTAAAATCAACTGCCCTTACTTCCTCTCCGCCTGCGGCAGTAACCGAACCAATCTTCAATAATATTTTCTGTGCCACTGCATGGCTGCACAGCAGCATTAATAAAGCGGGCAGTACTGCTAACTGTTTTTTCATACATTTTTTTTGGGTGAAGAATAATTTGTAATCAAATGTAGAAAGAACTGCGGTGAAAGCATATGCAATTATTGAAATGGCAAAAAAAAACTGCCATTTGCATGGCAGCATTTTTAATCTCTATTTTCAATTTACATTTTAGATTTCATCTTCCCTTTTTTCATTTTGTGTTTCATCATTTTGCCATGCATGTCCATGCAATCACCATTTTTCATCATCATGCTGCTTCCGTCTTTCATTTTTACTGAGCCGTCTGCCATTACCATTGTGCCATTACTCATGGTTACATCTTTGTCCATTTCCATTGTTTTACCATCTTTCATCATCATCATTTTACTGTCTTTCATCATCACACAGTCTTTTTTCATGCCCATTTTGTTGTTCATCATTTTGCCATGCATGTCCATACAATCACCATTTTTCATCATCATGCTGCTTCCGTCTTTCATTTTTACTGAACCATCTGCCATTACCATTGTGCCATTACTCATGGTTACATCTTTGTCCATTTCCATTGTTTTACCATCTTTCATCATCATCATTTTACTGTCTTTCATCATTATACAGTCTTTTTTCATGTCCATTTTCTGGTGCATCTTCATGTCCATTTTTTTGTCCATCTTGGTTTCCATTTTTTCCTGGGCAAATAAGCCGGAGCTTACAATAGAAGCAACTGCAAGAATCATTATTTTTTTCATATTAAAGTTTTGTGGCGTTCCCAGTTTTGCTGGTAATTGCCGGTTTATAAAATACTTGTCAAGTACGATTAAATTAATAAACAGGATTGCCAGAAGCAACATTAATCTCCAGTTCTTAAAAGAATTTAACTAAACAGGCAGAAGACAACCCCGTTGTACAAAAGACAACTTTAGAATTGCTTTCAAATAAACTTACAAATACTTAGCCAACAATACCAGTAGCTGGCAAAACATTTTTTCATCTATCTTCCGGCACATTTAATTTTAAACAAAATATTTTTTATAAAGATTGTAAAACAATTGCCTGTTTATTTATTTGCATTGGTGTTTATCGTGTTTGGGTTAAGTTATTTTTTCCCTTTTATGCCCGTGCCGCCCATGGGAGAAGACATGGCCACTTATTTTGGCCTGATGAGCAAATCGGGTTATATGACAGTTGTGAAAGTGTTTGAAATTGTTATTGGCATTTTATTTTTATTCCCCAAAACAAGGGCGCTGGCATTTATTTTAATTGCTTCCATCACCGTAAATATTTTGTGCTTTGAATTGTTTATTGCCAAAGCTCCGGGTATCGGTATTGTATTGGTGGTGACAAATGCCATTGGCCTTTATTTGAACAAAGAAAAATACAAGGGCATTTTGGGGTAATGTCTGCAGGTTTTATATCCGGGGTATTTTAAAATTTTCCCGATAAAGTAACGGTAATGGATCAGTAACTTTAACAGTACGCAATGTAAAGAGCACCTAATTTTACATCATTAAATTAAACAAAAAATGAACAAACTCAATTGCTGGAAATGTGTAGTGATGTTGTCTTCGCTGATGGCAATAGCTGCATTGGTTTAAATCCAATTTTATTAATAAAGTTAAGTGCGGATAAAATTATTTGTCCGCACTTTTTTATTTTACATTCAAAAAACTACTGCACCGGTGCACTTAAATTACTATCGCCACCTTCATCATTACTCTGTTTAAATTCCAGCTTGCCAAACTTCCAGGTAAAGTTGATGCCGATGGAACGGAAAGGAAAAGTACGCTGAACATTTTGTGTAAAATTGGTACCCAGCAGCACCGTATGCTGCGTAAGGTTTTCACTAAAAGGATTGGTGGCAGTAAGTGCAATGCTACCCTTCTTTTGCCAGAACTGTTTGCGAAAGGCCATGGTGTAAGAAGTAAAAGATGGATACCTTCCCTGTGCCTCATTACGGGGCCCATTAAAAGTGCCGAAAAATTCTGCCACGAGTGAATTGTTAAACTGGTAACTGGCATTGATATTAAACCTGTAATTAAAACTGCTTCTATTGTAGCCTTTATCAATGGCGTTGATAGTATGGCGGTAAAATAAAAATGTATTGCCCCGTATGCTCAGTTTGGCCGTGAGGTGAATATCAGCAAACAGGTTGAGCCCTGTGTTATTTTCCCTGCCTATATTCTGCCGGGTATTTACCGACACATTGGTATAAACAGAATCTCCCACTTTGTACAACGGATAATAAACAACATAAGGCTGTATATCATTATCATTGATGCGGTGAAACAGGTTGATCATTAATGAACCTGCCTTGCCAAGCTCCCTGTTGTAACCTAACTCAGACCTATAGCCCAGTTCAGGTTTTAGGTAAGGGTTACCGGTTTCAAGGTTTTTGGGATCGGTGGTATTTACAAAAGGATTCAGTTCTTCATAATCAGGCCGGTTGATCCTTTTAGAAAAACTCAGTTTCACAGTTTGGTTCTCCCCTATTTTTTTTGATAAAAAAATGGAAGGCACAAAAGTATTGTATCCCGGCACCGCCACCTGCTGCCTTGCATTGGAGTAGTAAGAATTTATTTCTGTCCGTTCGTACCTGCCACCAATTTTAGCATCAAATAATTTACCCACCGGAAAACTCAGTTCAGTATAGGCTGCATATACTTTTTGCCGGTAAATTAAATTATTGGTTAAAAAACTATTGGGTTGATAATTTTGCAATGCCGGCTGATAGCTGATTACATCGGCATTGCTTTCAATATTATAAAAAGTTGCCTTGGTGCCAAAGCCCAGTTTAATATCATTTTTTAAAGGTTGTGTATAGTCAATGGCCAATACCGTTTCTCTTGTGGTGGCCGGATTGTATGCCTTGGTTCCATAGTACAAAGAATCTTGCGGAAGAG
>JANLQY010000173.1:0-48899 GCA_031368105.1 Chitinophagaceae bacterium | reverse complement strand
TTTTAAACCGATTGTATTTCCATTTTCGTTTAATGTTACTTCTCCAATTCCTAAAATATGTTTGATAGATTTATCATTGGCTATAATGCGGTGTTGGTAAGTAAATCCTTTATTATTGGTAATGGCATAATTAATCATGTCATCTAATTTATAAACATCTTCGGGATGGAATTTTTTTCTGTATGTATCGTATAATTCGGGACCATATAAATTTTCAATTTCAAAAATCCGGTACAGCTCTTTTGAACATTTGAAATCATGTGTGTTCAGGTCAAATTCCCAGCTCCCGATTTTTGCAATGCCCTGCGCCATATTTAATGTTTCTTCACTACGCTTTAATTCCTCTTCTGTTTTTTTTCGGTCTGTAATATCCACAAAAGTTACTACTACCTGCTCCAATTCTCCAGTGGTATCATATTCTGGAAATGCATTGATCAATACCCATACACGGCTTTTATTATTGGGGCTGTCAATCCCGCCAATCATATTAAGTAAAGGTTTCCCGGAAGCAATTACCTGCATCACCGGGTATTGATGTGTATCCATTTTTTTCCCATCTCCCGAAACAAAATTCCATTCCGGATCAATTGCTGTTTTACCCATCATTTGATCTGTAGATAGACCCAACAGCCGGGTTGCTTCCTGGTTGCATAGCAAGATACTGCTGTTAGGACTGTGCACCACCACTCCGGCATGTATGTGTTCAATCAGGTGCCGGTAATGTTCTTCACTTTCTTTAAGTGCTAGCTCTGCCTTCTTTTTAAAAGTGGCATCCTTAAAAAATACAGAGAGGCCATCCGGAGACGGGTAAATGTCATTCTCAAGCCAAATATTTAAGGGCGTATATTGGTTTTCTAAAAAAGTGTATTGCTGGGTTTGAAAACATTGTAAACAGGCATCATTAAATTGGCTGCTTGCAATCACTGAAAAACCCGACAAAATATTTTTACCAATCATATCTTCGGGTTTATGTCCGAGTATTTCTCCTGCTTTTTTATTGACGAATGTAAAAGTGAAATTGCTGTCAAGTGCCAAAAATCCATCCGTAATACGCTCCAGTAAATTGGTGGTTTCTGCTATCTTATCTTTTACCTGTTCTGCCAGTTCGGTATTGAAAGCTTTTAATTCTTTTTCTAATTTCTTCCTTTCTGTAATATCCCTGTGTACTGCAACGTAGCCGGTTATTTCACCATGGTTGTTTACAATCGTATTGACAGATGCCAGAACAAAAATTGTCTCCCTGTTTTTTTTAGTAATCGAATATTCCTGTTTAAATGAACCTGTAGTTTGAAGCTCTGAAAGGCTGCTGACGTTTTGTTCAGCTGTGTGATGTACGGTAAATAATTCATGGATGGGTTTGCCAATTGCCTCAGCTGAAGTAAATCCATACATTTCCCCGGCATATTTATTCCAGCTGCTGATAATAAATTTTTTATCGGTGGTAAAAATAGCATCAGGTATTGTGTCTATCAGCGAAGCCTGGTAGCTTAGCCGGATAGCAGCAGCCTCCCTTTTTACAAAATCGTGGTAGATGATAAATGAAAAAATAAAAAGGATAATAAAAAAAATAAATGCCAGTAAAAAAAAACGGTAAGTGGTTTTCTGAGCAATATTTTCTAAGTAAATATTTGATTTCTTTAAAACATCCCGGTCTTTACTTTCTATCTGTTGCATCAGCGTAATCAGGCTGTCACTTATTTGTTTTCCAATTCCGTTATTTATCCGGTCAAAAACTGCCTGGTAGTTTCCTCCATTGTCAAATAAAGAAATGGTTTGCCTGGAGTCGTCAGCTTTGTTTATTATTAAATGGTTGAGGTTGTCAATTTCTGGTTTTCTCCCGGGAGCAAGCACCACCAGTTTTCTGAGCGAATTAGTATCTGTAATTAAATTGTCAAACGCATTATTATAAGCTGCTGCAAATTTTTCCCTGGATGAAAAAACATATCCCCGCTGGGCAATATCCAGATCATGAAGCTTATTTTGCAGGGTTTCTGCAGCCAGTAAAAATTGTAATGAAATATCCACCTTACTGTTTTGCAGTTTTGTCTGCATCATATTCCTGTAAGTAGCTGTTACTACAAAAGCAATGCATAAAAATGCCACCACAAAAAAAGAGACGATGATGGTTTTGGTAGAAAATCGCTTCATTATAAATCAGGTAAAATAAAAGGCTTTTGCAAAAAGATGGCAGCATTTAATTCCGGTAAAATACTTTCTTCTCCTGTTGCCTGAATAAAGTTAAATTAAAATCAGCCACTGGGCTGCTTTGTCACAAAGTATCGTAAATATTTTTAAAGTTGCTTAAATGCCTGCAATGCCGTTATTGTCTTAGCTTTAAGTAACTTTATTATTGCTGCAGCTGCAGTCATTAAATAAATTATTTCTGTGATAGATAACGTAATGTTTGTAATAAGGAAGAGAATAATCTATAAACAATCTTAATAAAAATGATACAGGAAAGCATAGATGAATTAGAGCAAATTATCAGTAAATATGCTGCCTGGTTATCGCAGTTAAGTGAAGATGAATTTTCTTTAAAACCATTGCCGGGCAAATGGAGTAAAAAAGAACTGCTCGGTCATTTGATTGATTCGGTACAAAATAATACCCGGCGTTTTATTGTGGCTCAGTACGAAGAAAATCCACACATTGTATATGCCCAGGATTTTTGGGTAACCGCAGCAGCATACCAACATTATTACACTGCCGACCTGGTGGCTTTGTGGGTGCTGTTGAATAAACATGCCTGCAGGGTATTGCAAAATATTTCGCAAGAGGCTGCTAAAAGAGAATGCCTTACCAGCGAAATACATTCCATTGAATGGCTGGCGGCAGATTATAACAAACACCTGCTTCATCATCTTCACCAAATATTAAATCTGGAGCCGGTAGCTTATCCCTGATTAACTGAATAAATTATTGTCGCTGCCCATGGTTTTTATTTTACCTAAATGTGCATAGGCTTTGGCGGTAGCTTCCCTTCCTCTTGCAGTGCGTTGCAAAAAACCTTCCTGTATCAGAAAAGGTTCATAAACTTCTTCAATGGTGCCGGCTTCTTCACCCACAGCAGTGGCAATGGTAGTGATACCTACAGGGCCGCCTTTAAATTTATCAATGATAGCATTGAGGATTCTGTTATCCATATCATCCAAACCATATTCATCTACATTCAATGCTTTTAGCGAATGTTGGGTGATGCCGATATCAATAATACTGTCATTCAGCACCAAAGCAAAATCCCTTACCCTGCGGAGCAGGCTATTGGCAATACGGGGTGTGCCACGGCTGCGTCTTGAAATTTCATCTGCCGCTTCGGTACTTATTTTTGTACCCAAAATTCCGGCACTGCGTAAAATAATTTTTTGCAGAGTAGCTGCGTTGTAATATTCCAGTCTTGATTTAATTCCAAAACGGGAAAGCAACGGAGCCGTTAATAAACCACTCCGGGTAGTAGCGCCAATTAAAGTAAATGGATTGAGGTTAATCTGTACACTTCTTGCATTGGGGCCACTGTCAATCATGATGTCGATGCGGTAGTCTTCCATGGCTGCATATAAATATTCTTCCACCACATTGCTCAGCCGGTGTATCTCATCAATAAACAATACATCATTTGCTTCCAGGTTGGTGAGCAGTCCTGCAAGGTCGCCGGGTTTTTCAATTACAGGGCCGCTGGTTTCTTTAATACTTACTCCAAGTTCATTGGCTACAATGCGGCTCAGTGTTGTTTTGCCCAGTCCCGGCGGGCCATGAAATAAAATATGATCCAGTGCTTCACCCCTTATTTTAGCGGCTTTGATGAAGATGCGTAAGTTCTCTATTGTTTGCGGCTGGCCGGTAAAGTCATCCATCTCACCGGGCCGGATATTATTTTCAAATTCTTTTTCTACAGCACTCAGTGATGCTCCGTCTGTATTCAAATTGAGATTTGCCATGCTGTAAAAGTAAAAAATAAAGTAATGGAGTTGCTGCTGATTTTTACACGGTGGTTTTATTACAACAATAAACGGACTTGGGTAAAATAAAAAAGAGGCTGTACATTGACACAACCTCTTTTTATTTATGCTGAAATAATTTTACAATCTTACAGAAACTGACACATGCCTGTCTTTCACCCGGTCAGCTTCCGGGGCATCTGCAGCATATTTTGCCATTGCAGAACCATACCCTTCTGCATCTGTAATCTGGGCACCAACACCTGCTTTTGCCAATGCATTTTTTACTGCTGTAGCCCAGTCGCCAGATAATTTTTTGTTCTTTGCTTCATCACCCACTTTATCAGTGTAGCCGCCAATTTTTAATTTCACTGCCGGATATGCTTTTAATATGGCAGTCATATTATCAACTTGTTTTTTACTTTCAGGAGTCAGCTCAGCACTGCCGGTTTTAAAATTCAGGTTGTCAAAATCAAACCATATTTTTTTTAAAGAATCGGCGTTAAGGGCTTTGTAATTGGTACCTAAAAAAGCGACCAGCTTATCTTCAATGCCAGCTTTCCAGGCATCTATTTCAACACCGTTTGCCAGTTTTACTTTAAAAGATTCTTTTCCTGTTTCAGCCACTGCTGTGGCGGCAGGTGCTGGTTCTTCTGTTTTAACTTCAGTTGTGGTGGCATGTTCTTCTTCATGTTTGCTGCCACCGGTACCCAGCAGGTAGTAAGCGCCTGCCGACAGAAAGCTCAGTAATAATAATGGTAATAGAAATGATAATGCACTGCTTTTTTTTACTTCTTCCTGATGATTAACCGACATAACAATTAAATTTTTGTGATAGTTTGTGTGAAAAGGTCATCTAATTATGATGAGGCTGTAAGATTCAAATTTTCAGTTACAAAAACAAACATTATTTTTAACAAGTCACATTAAACTGATTCTGATGATACCTCTTACAACATCATTTCACCATTAATCAAAACTGTTGCAGCAGGGGCAGGTCAAATTGTAATTTTGTTTTTGTTATGCTGAAGAAATTTTCAAGATATTGGATGTGCCAGTTGGGCGGATGGGGAGCGTATCTTGCCATTTCAATATTTTTTTACCGCACTTTGTCTGTTCGCAAACTGGATAATTATATCCTGCTCATCACCCTTATTGTGATACTTGGAATTTTATTTTCTCACCTGATGCGGATGGCCATCAAAGAATATAAGTTCCTGGAAAAATCGATTGAACAGCAGATAATTTCTTTTATACTCATCACTATTTTATTTGCCATTGTATATGGCTGTGCAGATGTAGCCGTCACCAAAATGATTGGATTTAAAGATCCTAATGGTTCTAAAATTTCTTTACTCAATGAAATAACAAGAAATGCCCTCAGCAATTTCTTCATCTTATTTATCTGGAACCTTATTTATTACACCTATCATTATGTGGAACGCAACCGGAAGCAGGAAGTAGATACCCTCAAGCTGCAGTCGGTGGTGAAAGAACTGGAACTTAAAACAATTAAATCCCACATCAACCCACATTTTATTTTTAATGCACTCAACAGCATCCGGGCATTGGTGGATGAAAATCCTGCAAGAGCCAGGACAGCCATTACAGAACTGAGCAACATTTTACGCAGCAGCATGCAGGCGGAAAAATTAGAAACCGTGCCATTGGAACGGGAGCTGAATATTGTAAAAGATTACCTGGCACTGGAAAAAATGCGTTTTGAAGAAAGGCTGAATATTGAAATGGACATTGATGAAGATACCCTTAACCAACCGGTGCCACCCATGATGCTGCAGACTCTGGTGGAAAATGCCATCAAGCATGGTATCAGTAAAAAAATTGATGGGGGTTTTATAAAAATAGTATCTGACTTTGTAGATGACCACCATGAACTGCTGGTACAAAATTCCGGGCAACTGAATGGCTACATTAATGGAGATGGATTTGGAGTACGCAGCACACAGGACAGGCTGAACCTGCTGTACCAGGGCAAGGCAAGATTTGATATAAAAAATTTGAATTCAGAAATTGTAGAGTCAAGAATTATTATGCCGGTTAATAACCTTTAAAAAAACTAAGTATGTACAAAGCCATTATTATTGATGATGAACGTTTGGCAAGAAATGAATTGAAAAAATTGCTCATCGATTTTCCGCAGGTAGAAGTAATTGATGAAGCCACCAATGCTGCAGAAGGAATAGAAAAAATTGATGCACTCAATCCTGATCTTGTTTTCCTGGATATACAGATGCCCGGCAAAACCGGCTTTGATATGCTGCAGGAACTGGACAGGGCACCACATGTAATATTTACCACGGCTTATGATGAATATGCACTAAAAGCTTTTGAAGTAAATGCACTCGATTATTTAATGAAGCCTATTGAACCCAAAAGGCTGGCAGATGCTTTGCAAAAACTGCAACAGGCAGAAGATAAAGAACTGGCTGCACAGCAGGCAATGAACAGGGGAATATTAACAGAGAATGATCAGGTGTTTGTAAAAGATGGTGAACGCTGCTGGTTTGTAAAATTATCAGAAGTAAGGTTGTTTGAAAGTGTGGGTAATTATGCCAAAGTTTTTTTTGCAGGCAACAAGCCGCTCATTTTAAAATCGCTGAATGCTTTGGAAGAACGCCTGGATGAAAAAACATTTTTCAGGGCTAACCGAAAGCACATTGTAAATATGCGGATGATAGAAAAAATAGAACCCTATTTTAATGGTGGATTGTTATTGGAAATACAGGGAGGCGAAAAGGTGGAAGTGAGCCGAAGGCAGGCAGTAAAGTTTAAAGAGATGATGAGTTTGTAATTTTTTCAGGGCTTTTTTGAACGAATAAATTGAACAAAAAGACGCAATCGATAGCGTCTTTTTGTCTTTTCTGTATATTTAATAAATGTTTTTTGTTTGTATCATTGCTCAAATTAAAACCATATGGCAATACAACCATGGCGAACCGGCCAAGTTATCAAAATAGAAAATGAAACCACAGACACAAAAAGGTTTTGGATAAAAGTACCGGAGCTTGAAAGCTTTGATTTTACTCCGGGGCAGTTTATCACTTTTGATTTGCCTATTCATGAAAAGCCGAATAAAAGATGGCGCAGTTATTCTATTGCCTCCTGGCCAGATGGTACCAATGTATTTGAACTGGTGATTGTACTGGATAAAAACGGTTTGGGTACGCCTTATCTTTTTAATGAAATTACTGTTGGTTCCAAATTAACTTTCCGTGGGGCACAGGGTGTATTCACATTAAAGCATCCATTAGAAAACGATGTAGTGATGATATGCACCGGTACCGGCATTGCTCCTTTCCGCAGTATGGTTAATTACCTGCACCTGCACAACACCGAAAGAAAAAATATTTACCTCATATTCGGCTGCCGCACAAAAGATACTTTGCTTTATTATAATGAACTGAAAGAACTGGAAAGCAAAATGCCCGGCTTTAAATATATACCTACTTTATCCAGAGAAGAATGGGAAGGAAAGAGCGGCTATGTGCATCCTGTTTATGAAGAGTTGTGTGCAGATAAAAGACCAATCAACTTTTTTCTTTGTGGCTGGAAAGGAATGATTGATGAAGCCAAGCAAAGAATAACTGCAATGGGGTATGACAGGAAGGCTATTCACCAGGAAATATATGGATAGTGGTTTGCAAATATTGGCGGTATTAAAATATTTTTATCCTTTCGAAGTTTGGTAAATACTTGTTTGCAGGAGTAATTTAATTGTTATTTTTTTCACTAACTTGTACTTGTAAATTCCTGCTAAACCAACTGATTTTTTGTATGGGTGTTGCTTCAATGGTTGTTTTAATTCTTGCCGGGCTTGCTTTTGGAGGTATTGCCATCCTTCTTTCTAAAGTTGTAAATAAAGGGAGTACCAACAAACAAAAAGGGGAGCCTTACGAATGTGGTATCCCCACTCAGGGCAAAACCTGGATACAATTAAATGTGGGCTATTACTTATTTGCCCTGATATTTTTAATCTTCGATGTTGAATTGGTGTTCCTGTTTCCATGGGCAGTAGTGGCTAAAAAAGTTGGTTGGTTTGCGTTGGTGGAAGTCATCATTTTCTTTTTCATTTTATTTATGGGTTTTTTATATGCACATAAAAAAGGTGCATTAAAGTGGGTGTAGGAATGATTTCTGGTTCAATGTGCAATAAGAAAAACAAAATACGATTGGGCTTGTTAAATTAATAAAACTCCAGGGATTGCGAAATGAGTATAGCTTCAAATAATACAATAGAGGTCTTTCCTGGCCAGGTGCATGAAATGCCTGGAGGTGGTGTTATGACCAGCAAGCTGGATGACCTGATTAACTGGGCAAGATCGAACTCTTTGTGGCCGCTTACTTTTGCCACCAGTTGCTGTGGTATTGAGTACATGTCTGTGGCCGGAGCCCGGTACGATTTTTCAAGATTTGGTTTTGAAGTGGCTCGTGCCTCTCCACGGCAGGCAGATGTAATTATTATTGCCGGCACCATTGTAAACAAAATGGCTCCGGTATTAAAAAGATTATACGACCAGATGGCCGACCCAAAATATGTAATTGCCATGGGAGCCTGCGCCATCAGTGGTGGCCCGTTTTTTTACAATACTTATTCTGTAGTAAAAGGTGCCGACCATGTGATACCGGTGGATGTGTATGTGGCCGGTTGTCCGCCGAGGCCGGAAGCTTTAATACATGCACTGATAACATTGCAGAAAAAAATAAAGAGTGGATATACCAGGGAGCAATTGCCCCCATCCCCTAAAGGGGGGTAAGGCAAGTGTATAAAAATTCGTGTGCTTTTGTATTTAGTTTGATAAATCAGGTTGATATAATTTAATGACAAACGAAGAGCTTAAAATAAAAATTACTACACTGCTTGCCACCGCCACCTTTGAAGAGGGAGGAGAGTGGCTGAATGTAAATGTAGATGCTGCCGACTGGAAATTACTTGCCCACCACCTGCGCTACGAGGATGATTTATTTTTCGATTTTCTTTTTTGCCTCACTTGTATCGACTGGAAGACACACTTAACCATGGTCTATCATTTAGACTCTTATCAATACCACCACAATTTAGTAGTAAGAATAAAACTTCCGGCAGACAATCCGGAGATAGAAACTGTAAGTGATATTTGGCAGACAGCTAATTTTCATGAAAGAGAAGTGTATGAATTATTTGGGGTAAATTTTTTAAATCATCCGGATTTGCGGTTGCTGATATTGCAGGATGGTTGGGAAGGAAGGAACCCGTTGAGGAAAGATTTTGAAGATGCAGTGAACATGATAAAATTGTAGTACCCATCCTCTGAAGGGGAGTAAGGCAGGAGTTAAAAATAATGAGAGGGTTGCTGAGTTGCATGCTGTTAGTACACTTGCTGAACAAAGGTATTTTGTACAAGAGTGCGACGCCAATGAAGTTGAGTAAAGAAAAAAATGCCGGGTCAATAAAAATAAAAAATACGAATTGTAAAAACTGAATGTACAGGCAAACAGAAATTATAAGTGAAAGTGCAGGTAATGAGGCTGGTGATTTTATCATCAATGTGGGACCACAGCATCCGGCTACACACGGGGTGCTGCATTTGGTGATTACACTGAACGGGGAGACGATAAAAAAAGTGGAACCGCACCTGGGTTTTATTCACCGCTCTATTGAAAAAATGTGTGAGAGCCTGACTTACCGCCAATTTATTTATGTAACGAGCCGGATGGATTATTTGTCTTCTCACATTAACAACCATGCCTGTGCGTTATGTGTGGAGAAAGGGCTGCAAATTGAAATTCCTTCAAGAGCAAAAATCATCCGGATACTGCTGGATGAACTGACAAGAATTGCATCGCATGAACTGTGGCTGGGTGCCATGGCAATGGATTTGGGCGCTTTTACACCGTTCTTTCATACGTTTAGGGAAAGGGAAACCATCAATGATATTATGGAAGAAACCTGCGGTGCCAGATTGACAATGAACTTTATGGTGCCGGGTGGTGTGATGCAGGATATTCATCCCAACTTTCAAAAAAAGGTAAAAGATTTTGTTACACAATTCAAATCAAAAATTGGTGAGATTGATGAGATGCTGACAGGCAATATCATTTTTCAAAACAGGATGAAAGGTGTGGGGATTATTACAAAAGAAGATGCCATTTCTTTTGGCTGTACCGGCCCGGTGGCAAGAGGCAGTGGCGTAAATTGTGATACAAGAAAAATTTATCCATATGAAGGATACGATGCAATTGAGTTTGATGAAATAGTAGAAACAGCGGGTGATTCATTGGCCCGGTACATGATCCGTATCAGGGAGATGCAGCAATCTATCCGCATTCTTGAACAACTGATTGACAATATTCCCGAAGGTGATTTCCAGGCAAAGACAAAAGCAGTGTTGAAATTACCGAAAGGAGAATTTTATCAACGGGTGGAAACAGCAAGAGGACAGTTTGGTGTGTACATTGTGAGTGAAGGCGGCACTACCCCTTACCGTATAAAATTCCGTTCGCCGGGTTTTTCAAACCTGTGCATACTGGATCATATTGCAAGAGGAAGTAAGCTGGGTGATTTGGTGGCGATGATGGGTACGCTGGATTTGGTGATACCGGATATTGACAGGTAGCCCCCATCCCCTAAAGGGGTGTGAGGCCAGAGCCTGACAGCTTTGAGCTGCTTACTGAGTAGAAGGGTGTGGGTGTTGTTTATGATTAAAGAATTGATCATGATATGGAAGAACAAATATTTATTAAAGATTTAAAGTGCCGTCCTTCTCTTTAAGGAGAAGGATAAGAGGATGAGGTGAAAGATCAGACCAAATAAAATAACACGCTGTAAAGTATAATGTGGAGCTTAGCTAACATATCGAAAAACATTGACAGCTGGTTAACGGCGTCGGTTAGCCCAGGTTGGGCACTGGTGATTGAAATGATCATTGCCGGTGTGTGTGTTATCAGTTTGTTTGCTGTGCTGGGGCTGGTGCTGGTATTGATGGAAAGAAAAGTAAGTGCCTGGATGCAGATACGGCTTGGCCCAAACCGGGTGGGTCCCAAAGGGATGTTTCAATCGCTGGCCGATACGGTGAAACTGTTGGTGAAAGAAGGATTGACGCCTGATGGTGCTGATAAATTTTTATTCAACCTGGCACCGTTGGTAGCCATCATTGTTGCTATGTTACTGATGGCACCGATTGCATTTGCCAGAAATTTTCAACTGTGGGATATCAATATCGGGGTGCTGTATGTATCGGCTGTTTCATCGGTAATGGTGATCAGTATTTTGATGGCGGGCTGGGCCAGTAATAATAAATATTCTTTGCTGGGTGCCATGCGGAGTGGTGCACAAATAGTGAGTTATGAATTGTCGGCCGGTTTATCTATCATGACCATTGTGATACTGACAGGCAGTTTAAATTTTAATGACATCATTCAATCGCAGGCAAATGGCTGGTGGATTTTTAAAGGACATATCCCGGTGCTGATTTCATTTGTAATTTTTATTATTGCAGTAACGGCTGAAACCAACCGGGCACCTTTTGATTTGGCAGAAGCTGAGTCTGAATTAACAGCCGGCTTTCATACAGAATATTCGGGGATGAAGTTTGCATTGTTTTTTTTAGCAGAGTATGTAAATGTGTTTATTGTATGTGCCATTGGTGCCACCTTATTTTTAGGAGGATGGATGCCTTTTCATATTGGCAGTTGGCAGAGTTTTAACCAGGTGATGGATTGGATCCCATCAAGTTTATGGTTTTTTGGGAAAACGTTTTTTCTTATTTTTTTAATCATGTGGTTTCGGTGGACTTTTCCAAGATTAAGGATTGACCAGTTATTAAATTTGGAATGGAAATATTTATTACCGATCAGTATGTTCAATATTTTATTGGTAACAGCAATGGCAATTTTGGGATGGCATTTTTAACCCCTATCCCAGAAGGATAGCGGGGTGTAAGGCAACAGTATTAAAGTAATAAGAGTAATTGAAAATAAAAAGTATCAAAAATTATTTACACTTTAAATAACTCCCCTTTAGGGGATGGGGCATGTTTATAAAAAATTACCTACAAGAAGTTTATTCAGCCGTAAAATCAATGCTGGTGGGCATGCGCCGAACCGGTTACTATTTTACACATCACAAAGAAATCATTACAGAGCAGTATCCCGATAACAGGGAAACAATGAACCTGCCGGAAAGATTTAAAGGCGAAGTGGTAATGCCGCATGATGAAAAGAATGAGCACCGCTGCACCGGATGCACTGCCTGCGAACTGGCTTGTCCTAACGGCACCATTAAAGTAGTTACCAAATTTGATATCACACCGGAGGGAAAGAAAAAGAAAGCGATTGATAAACTGGTGTATCATCTTGAATTGTGTACGATGTGTAATTTATGTATTGAAGCCTGTCCTTCGGATGCAATCAAAATGGCGCAGACATTTGAACACAGTGTGTTTGACAGGGCTGAGCTGACGAAGATTTTGAATAACCCGGGATCGAAAATTATGGATGGAGTGGAATAGCCTCTATCCCCTAAAGGGGGATAAGGTAAGATCATTAAAGTGAAAAGTTGTAAACAAAAAATAAAGATTCAATATTCGTTATTCAATATTCGCAATTGGTATTTTTTATATGGGCTCAACAATTATTTTTTACTTATTGGCAACGCTTACTTTAATAAGTGCTGTATTGGCAGTTAGCTCCCGGCAAATATTCCGGGCTGCCATTTATTTGTTGTTCTCTTTAATTGGTGTTGCGGGAATTTACTTTTGGCTGCAGTATGATTTTATTGCTGCGGTACAGATCATCATTTATGTGGGAGGCATTACGGTGCTTATTATTTTCTCTATTTTTTTAACACAACAGGCAGGTGAATTATTGCCCATACAAAAAATGGGAAGGCAGGTTTTTTCTGCGGCAGCAGTCTTTTGTTCTTTTGCATTGGTGATGCTGCAGGTATATAAACATCATTTCACCGCAACAGCAGAACAGGCAGCAGCACCCAGCATCACTAATATCGGCAATCAAATGTTATCGGTAGAAGAAGGCGGCTATGCATTGCCGTTTGAGGTAGTGAGCATGTTGTTGCTGGCAGCATTGGTAGGCTGTATAGTAATAGCAATAGCCCCTCCAGGCCTCCCCGGTGGGGAGGAGAAAGGCAAGAGTATAACCATGTAAAAGTTAATTATAAATGAAAGCATCTATTTGTATCAGGCTGTTAAAATTCTCTCCGCTGGTTAGTGAAGGAGATTTGGAGGGAGTTTTATTATGATTACTCCCGGATTATATCACCTGTTATTCTTAAGCATATCACTCTTTTTTATTGGAGTGTATGGTTTTTTTACAAGACGCAATTTGGTTACAATGCTAATGAGTATTGAGTTGATATTAAACAGTGTGAATCTAAACTTTATTGCATTTAATAAATACCTCTGGCCAAACAGGCTGGACGGACTTTTCTTTACCATTTTTATTATCGCCATTGCCGCTGCTGAAGCAGCAGTAGCGATTGCTATTATCATCAACCTGTACCGCACACATAACTCAATTGATGTGGAAGATGCAGAACAATTAAAGTATTAGCCCCTATCCCCTAAAGGGGGAAAAGGCAAGAACCTTAAAGTATTAAGACGCTTTGTTTTTTATGAAAGAAATTTTATTACAATCACAGTTGCTGCAGGTACTTCCTTTTGGGAAGAACTTGGCATTGGCTGCAGCGCTGATTCCCCTGCTGCCACTGGCAGGATTTTTACTGTTGGGTTTGTTTGGAAGAAAATATTTTAAAAATACTTCGGGCATTATTGGTACGTTGCTCTTGTTGGTTTCCACATTGCTGGCATTGTATATTGCTTATGGATATTTCTTTCAGTATGGAAATGTAAACGGCGTTTATCAAAAATTAGTTCCGTTAAAATTAACCTGGCTGGAGTTTTCGAAAGGACTTTCAATTGATATTGGTATTTTACTCGACCCTATTTCTGCAATGATGCTGGTGGTGGTTACTTTCATTTCTTTGATGGTACACATCTATAGTTTAGCCTACATGAAAGGAGAAGAAAGATTTTCAACTTACTATGCTTTCCTGGGACTCTTTACTTTTTCCATGCTGGGGTTAGTGGTGGCTTCTAACATTTTCCAGATGTACATTTTCTGGGAGCTGGTGGGTGTTTCTTCTTTTCTTTTGATTGGATATTATTACGACAAACCCAGTGCTGTAGCCGCTTGCAAGAAAGCATTTATTGTTACCCGTTTTGCCGACCTGGGTTTTTTAATTGGTATTTTAATTTTGTCATTCTACTCCGGCACATTGGATTTTAATACTTTGATTGCAACATTAACTTCGCCGGAATCAAATGAATTAAAGTCAATTCTTTCTGCTTCTTTCCTCGGCATTTCTGCACTAACATGGGGACTTATATTGGTCTTCATTGGTGGCGCAGGCAAGAGTGCGATGTTCCCTTTGCACATCTGGTTGCCCGATGCAATGGAAGGCCCAACGCCGGTTTCTACATTGATACATGCTGCCACGATGGTAGTGGCCGGTGTGTTTTTAGTGGCAAGATTATTTCCAGTGTTTGCTTTATCAGCGCCTGCTGCATTGAATGTTGTTGGTTATGTTGGTGCTGTCTCTGCATTGTTTGCGGCTGTTATTGCCTGCACACAAACTGATATTAAAAGAGTGCTGGCTTATTCCACCATGTCGCAGATTGGTTATATGATGTTTGCATTGGGAGTTTCAAAATATGGTGGAGAAGATGGCCTTGGTTACACTGCTTCTATGTTTCATCTCTTCACACATGCCATGTTTAAAGCGTTGTTGTTTTTGGGTGCAGGTTCTGTGATACATTTTATTCATAGCAACGAGATGAAAGATATGGGCGGGTTAAGAAAATATTTACCAATTACTCATATCACTTTTTTAATAGCCTGTTTGGCAATTGCAGGCGTGCCGCCATTTGCAGGCTTTTTTAGCAAAGAAGAAATTTTGCTGGCAGCTTATCAGCATAACCAAACTATTTACTGGGTTGCATTAATTACTTCGGGGCTTACCGCATTTTACATGTTCCGTTTGTACTTCAATATTTTTTGGAGCAGGGAGCATCATCCACATGGAGAGCATCATGGTGAAGGCGGCTTTGCAATGATGATGCCTTTAGTTTTACTGGCAGTTGGTGCAGCAGTTTCCGGCTTTGTGCCATTTGGAAATTTTGTAAGTTCAGATGGGTCAAAGCTGGAATCTCCTTTTCATTTACAATTTTCCATTGCGCCGGTTGCCATTGGATTGGTTGGAATATTTACGGCCATGTGGCTGTACAAAAAACAAAACAACAGGCCGGATAAAATTGCTGCTTCATTGAGTGGCTTATACAAAGCAGCTTACCATAAATTTTATATTGATGAATTGTATTTGTTCATCACAAAAAAAATATTATTCAATTTAATTGGCAGGCCTGCAGCCTGGTTTGATAAAAATGTAGTGGATGGTTTGGTAAATGCAACGGGTGATGGCACTGCTGTATTTTCAGAAAAAATAAAAGGGTTTCAATCGGGGAAGCTGCAGCAATATGCCATTTATTTTTTGGCTGCTGTAGTTGGGTTGGCGGTAGTGTTTATTTATTTGTGGAAATAACTTGCTGTTGTCAATTGCATGATAAAAGTTGCTATGAAAAAATAATGTACAAGAGTGCGACGCCAATGAAGCTCCACATTGCTTCCTGGCTGGGCTCATAAATATTTATTTAAAATTTTTAATGAATTTATTATCACTCATACTGGTTCCGCTTGTTACTGCAATCGCAGTTTTATTGATGCGTAATAAAACGCAGGTAAGATGGACTGCATTTACCGGAGCGGCCATTCAACTGGCTTTGGCAGTTGGATTATTGTGTGCCTACAGAACAGCAAGGCTGAATGGAGCAACTGAACAAATGCTTTTTGAACAGCAATACAAATGGTTTCCCGGCTGGAACATCAGTTTTCATTTGGGCGTAGATGGAATTTCTATCGCTATGATTTTGCTTACTTCTTTTGTTGTAATTGCAGGCATACTGGTGTCGTGGAATATTGAGAAGATGACAAAGGAATTTTATTTCTTACTGGTTTTATTAAGCCTGGGTGCGTATGGATTTTTTATTTCACTCGATTTGTTTGTGCTTTTCTTTTTTTTAGAAGTAGCGGTCATTCCAAAATATTTATTGATTGGCATCTGGGGCAGTGGCAAAAAAGAATATGCTGCCAACAAACTGGCTTTGCTGCTAATGTTCGGCTCAGCTTTGGTGTTAGTAGGTATGTTGGGAATTTATTTTGGCAATGGGGTAAAAACTTTTGACCTCATGACTTTGTCCAAAATTCATATTCCGGCAGAGGTGCAAAAAATTTGTTTCCCTTTATTATTTGTTGGCTTTGGAATATTTACGGCACTGTTTCCATTTCATACCTGGGTACCTGATGGCCACTCTTCTGCACCTACAGCAGGGTCGATGTTCCTGGCAGGCATTTCCATGAAACTTGGTGGCTACGGGTGTTTAAGGGTTGCCACCTGGCTAATGCCTGAAGGTGCAAAGGAATACGCCAACATCATCATTGTGCTTGCTGCCATTGCTATTTTGTATGGCGCCTTCGCCACGATGATGCAGAAAGATTTCAAATACATCAATGCATATTCATCGGTAAGTCACTGCGGATTTGTATTGCTCGGTATTGGGATGCTTACCAAAACGGCGATGGTGGGAGCAGTGATGCAAATGGTAAGTCATGGTTTAATGACTGCCTTATTTTTTGCAGTGATCGGCATGATTTACGAACGCACCCATACCAGGCAGGTAGATGAAATGGGGGGCTTATTAAAAATAACTCCTTTCATTTCCACTGTGTTATTTATTGTGGGCTTGTGTTCATTGGGCTTGCCCGGCCTCAGCGGTTTTGTTGCAGAGATGACCATCTTTGTGGGCTCCTGGCAAAATGCAAATGCCTTCCATCGCATTGCCACCATTGTTGCCTGCATGTCGATTGTAGTAACAGCAGTTTATATTTTAAGGGCTATTGGCAAAGTAGCCATGGGGCCATTAAAAACGGGGTATGAAAATATTAAAGATGCTGCATGGAATGAACGGTTGGCGGCCATTATTTTAATTGCAGGTATCCTGGCAATCGGGCTTGCACCATTTTGGTTAAATGATTTAGTGAGCCCCGGTGCAGAAATTATCATGCAAAAAATTTCAACAGCAAAATAACAGCGGATGAATGAATTTTTAACATTGATGAAAAGTGAATTGGTGATCAGCATCATCATCTTCCTGCTGCTGTTTATAAAAATAGGAAAGGGTATGAGCAACAGCAGCCTGCTGATACTGGTGCAGGGTTTGTTGCTGGCGAATTTTATTATTGATTTTTTTGCTGTTGAAGAAGGCGTTTTATTTGGCGGATTATACAAAACCAATTTGCTGATTGCGTATCAAAAAAGTTTGCTCAACCTTGCAGTGTTCCTGATTTCATTATTGTTTGCAGATTGGTTTAAAACAACCAATCACCTGGCAGAGTTTTTCATATTGATGCTGTCTGCATTACTGGGCATGTTCTTTTTAATATCAAGCGGCAACCTGCTGATGTTTTATTTATCACTGGAGCTGGCCACCATTCCTGTTGCCGCCATGGCTAATTTTGATTTGCAAAAAAGAGAATCATCAGAAGCGGCTGTTAAGATGATTTTGACTTCTGCATTTTCATCCGGCATTTTATTGTTCGGTATTTCATTGGTGTATGGTGCTACCGGCACCATCAGTTTTGATTTGATGCCTTCATTGATAAATACCAGTCCGCTGCAGGTGATGGCATTTATATTTTTGTTTGCAGCCTTTGCATTCAAACTCTCCATCGTTCCATTTCATTTATGGACAGCAGATGTGTACCAGGGAGCACCCATGCCAACCGCTGCTTTTTTATCCGTTGTTTCCAAAGCTGCTTTTGCATTTGTTTTTATCACTGCTTTGTACAAAGTGTTTCAGCCATTGCATGCGGTGTGGTACAACCTCATCATGCTGTTGTCCATCCTTACGATGATAGTGGGTAACTTATTTGCCCTGCGCCAGCAAAATATAAAACGCTTCCTTGCCTTCTCTTCCATTGCACAGGTAGGTTTTATTTTAGTGGGTATTAGCAGCAATTCATCAGCAGGCACTGCATCGGTAGTATATTTTGTTTTGATTTATATTTTTTCTAACCTGGCAGCATTTGGCGTGGCAAGTGTCATCGCATCGCAGGCAAATAAAGAACTCATCAGTGATTACAAAGGCCTATATCAAACCAATCCTTTCATCAGCTGGATGATGGCGCTGGCATTGTTTTCACTGGCAGGTATTCCGCCAACAGCAGGGTTTTTCGGAAAACTTTTTTTAATTACTGCCGGGGTAGAGCAGGCAAATTATTTGTTCGTACTTGTGGTGGCACTCAACCTGGTGGTATCACTGTATTATTACCTCAAAATTGTAAGAGCAATATTTATGGATAAAAATGAGCAGCCTATTGAAAAATTGGTATTGTCTTTTTCTGTAAAGCTGGGATTAATTATTTGTGCAGCAGGTATTGTACTAACAGGATTGTTTAGCTGGATATATGATTACATCAATTCATTAAGTTAAAAAATTAAAAAGAAAAATCAAAAAAATGCTGCCAGCTCATAACTCATCATTCATAACTCATAACTCCAGTCATGGCCATCAATAAAAATCATGAATTTGAAGAACTCGACGGAGTTAAATGCGGCATCGTAGAAAAAAATGCGTCGCCGGAGAGAGTGGAGTTTTTGAAAAAAATATTGGAGTTCAATAAATATATGGTGGTGGTTGTTCCATCGCCTGCACCAAAAGCAGCACCAGCAAAACCTTTAGCAGGAGGAGAAGAAGCACCACCACCTCCTGAACTAGTTGCACCTACAACTTTTACAGTTGGTGTTACAGATTATACTTTCAATCCTATCAACGCAATTTTTGGAAGGTTATTAAAAACAACGGAAGGTTTTGTGGTTACACAGGCCTATTGGTATCAGAAAGAAAATTCAGGCAAGGATGAAGTGCCGTATTATGAACGGAATTAAAACTATGCTACAATGAAAAAAATGAAAATGGTACGAATAGTAAAACTGTTTTTAATTATTTGTTTACTTACTACTATTTCGTTTTTCTTCTTCTTTGCAAGAAATGAAAATGGACATGGCGACAATTTTCTTTTTAACTTTTTGGCTAATAGTTTTTATATATTTCGTTTTCCAACTCATGTACTCTTTTGGAAGTACATGTATGAGAACGCTTTCCTCTATATTGCCGGACTTGCAACTAATGCGGTTTTATATGCAGTACTAATTGAATTTCTAATAAGTTATTTTAAAAGGAGAAATAAAAAAGGAGTTGCAGAGGCAACTCCTTAAAATCATATCAGCATCTATCGCTTAACTAATCTTTTCCATCACCAACCTCTTCACCTCACTCAATGCAATCCGCTCCTGCAGCATTGTATCCCTGTACCGAATCGTAACCATATTATCTTCCTTTGTCTGGTGATCGATTGTTACGCAGAAAGGCGTACCAATGGCATCCATCCTGCGGTAACGTTTACCGATAGCATCTTTCTCTTCATAAAAACACATGAAGCTGCTTTTGCAGTCATTCATCAGTTCTCTTGCAATTTCTGGCAGCCCATCTTTTTTTACCAGCGGAAGAATCGCCAGTTTAGTAGGAGCAATTTTCGCCGGGATTTTTAATACCACACGGCTGTCTTCTGTCCCATCTTCTTTTATCCATTTTTCTTCAGCATAAGCAAGGCTCATAATGGTAAGGAACAAACGGTCTAGGCCAACAGAAGTTTCTAAAACGTACGGCACATAGTTGCCATAAGCCTTACCGGTGGTGGGATCAATGTCATTATCAAAATACTGCATTTTCTTTTTGCTGAAAGTCTGGTGCTGTGTCAAATCAAAATCAGTTCGGCTGTGAATGCCTTCCAACTCTTTCCATCCAAACGGAAATTCAAACTCAATATCCAAGGCAGCATCAGCATAATGCGCCAGCTTTACATGATTGTGAAAACGTAATTTCTCTGCAGGTATGCCAAGGCTTTGGTGCCAGCTTTTTCTTTCTTCTTTCCAGAAGTTGTACCACTCCATCTGTGAACCCGGACGAATGAAAAACTGCATTTCCATTTGTTCAAATTCCCTCATCCTGAAAATAAATTGTCTTGCAACAATTTCATTCCTGAAAGCCTTGCCCGTTTGTGCAATACCAAAAGGAATTTTCATCCTGCCGGTTTTTTGCACATTCAAAAAATTTACAAAAATACCCTGTGCAGTTTCTGGCCGCAGGTACACAATATTTTCATCCGGATTTTCTGCAGCCACTGCACCAAACTCTGTTTTAAACATCAAATTAAATTGGCGCACATCCGTCCAGTGGCAAGTTTTGCTGACAGCACATTTTATTTGGTTGTCGTCAATCAATTTTTTCAAACCTGCATAATCATCTTTTGCAAGCAAAGCATCCATTGCATCAATCAGTGATTTTGCATCTGCTTCCGGCAATGTTTCTGCATGGCCTTCTATCAAATGATCAACCCGGTATCTTTTGTTGCTGTCTTTATTATCAATCATCGGGTCGCTGAAATTATCAACATGGCCGCTTGCTTTCCAGGTGGTGGGATGCATAAAAATTGCTGCATCAATACCAACAATATTGTCGCGCAGTTGCGTCATACTTTTCCACCAGTAATCCCGGATATTCTTTTTCAACTGGGCACCATTCTGTCCATAATCGTACACCGCCGCAAGGCCATCATAAATTTCACTCGATTGAAAAATGTAACCGTATTCCTTGCAATGTGCAACCAGCGCTGCAAAGTTGTTTGTTTCGTTTGCCATAAGGCTGCAAAAGTAAGTCAAAAGTCAAAAGGTAAAAGGCAAATTTTTGAGCTGTGTTTTCCTGATTTAATTACTCCGGCATTTGTTCGTTGCGGAGCTTCAGTGGCGTCGCAGTCCGTTCATCTTTATATCTTTGGTCATCTTCAGCTTCCGGGTTTCAGTCTGCCTGCTGAAAAATTGGCCAGCTCATTATGCTTACAGAAGAAAAAATAAAAGAGGTAAAAAAGCAGCTTCGTTCCGGTATCCCCGAAGGTGAAATCAAAAACAATTTAATCAGGGAAGGATTTACAGAAGATGAAATACAAAATTTATTTACTCCTCACAAATCCGACATGCGTTCCTGGTATCTTGGTTCAGCAATACTGCTGCTGTTGCTGTGGATAATAGCAGGCAATACATTCCTATTAATTTTTTCCGGTATTATGTTATCACTTTATATTGCAGCAGCTAAGCAAACTGCAAAAGAAAAAACCGATGATTAATATTCCTAACCGAATACCTTCCCGCCTGGAAAAATTTGGGGTGTATTACCTCAGGCTGTTCCGTCGCATCGATTCCAATCACAGTGTGTTTGATATACCCGATGAAGAACTGGCAAAGCGTATCCGCCGCATCACCCGGAAGGGAATGATCCTGTCTTCAATCATTGGTTTGGTATGTGTATTTCCAACTGTATGGATAGATATTCGTTTTCAGGACAGCAGTTTTTTAATTCATTATGGCTGGGTGGTTGGAGTTACTATTTTGTCGATTGCAATTGAATTTTATGTGCTCTTTGTTATTGCATTAAAAGCCGTGTACGAAGTAAGTGAACTCATTAACATGCACGCCACTAAAAATGACCTGGTGAATGAAAGTGTATTCAGCGTAACACATATCCTGTCCCGTACAGCATTGGAGCTGCCAGACCCGGAATTAAAAATACTCGGCATTGATCCTTTTAAAAGAATATCTAAAAAGAATTTGCTTATCCTTGGTTTGCTGTACAAGGCAAAAATTACACTCACCAATCTCATTTTAAAATTTGGGCTACGCTTCAGCGTTGGTAATACGGTGGCAGGTATTTCGATATTGTACGAAGCTTTGCCGGTAGAATGTTTTTGGAACAGCATGGTGCTGAAAAGAGTGGTGCATGAAGCAAGGCTGCGGCTGTTTGGTTTTGCATTGGCCAACCAGATTGCCAAAAATGTGCTGCACGATAAATTGCTGCAACAGTTGTCGCCACTGGCTAAAACCGGTTGTCTCCGTGCCATCGGCAATGCTGTGGTAATGTCAAAAAATTATCATCCCAACATGATTATCCTGCTTATCCGCTTCCAGCAAATACTACATATTTCACACGAAGACAAATATGATGACTGGGATTTATTTATGGATACACTTAAAAAAGTGAATGCAAAAGAACGAAATTTTTTACTCGATCTTTTCACCGTGTCTGCAGCATTTGATGGAAAGCTGAGCGACTTAGAGCAGGATAGTTTACGCAAGGTTTATGGCAATCAGTATAAATTATTTCATCCCCGCCTTATTAAGCTCACTCAATGCTTAAAAGAAGGAAAATTAAATGAAGCACTCTCCTTGTGTAAGCTTGATTTTATAGAAGGATAATGCTATTTCAGTTTATCATTCTCCTTGTGCCTTGTTGCATCTCTCAAATTCTTCTTCTCAAAATTTTTTTCCAATGCCGCAGTTAAATCAACACCCGTCTGGTTCGCCAAACAAATCAACACCCACAACACGTCTGCCATTTCATCACCCAGTTCTTTACCCTTATCACTTTCTTTAAAAGATTGCTCACCATATTTTCTCACCATCAGCCTCGATAATTCCCCAACTTCTTCCATCAGTATTCCAAGATTGGTGAGTTCATTAAAGTATCGTACGCCAACAGTTTTTATCCACAGGTCAACGTCTGTTTGTGCTTGTTGTATAGTCATTTTATTTTTTGATTACACTAATTTTTGCGAATTACACGAATTATAAAACAATTCTTTTCCATGTTAGTGATCGTTCACCAAAGTTAATGACCAATGCAAGTTTTAACTTTGATACAGCTAAATAGCTTAATGCTTGGGCTGAATGCGCCTCAATAATTGCAGTGGCAGATTTAATTTCAAGAATAATGCTGCTAAAAACAATATAATTAGCTACATAAGGATTTCGTAAAATTTTTCCTTTGTACTCAACAGCAAATTTCTTTTCTCTTTCATAATGCAATTCATTATCAATAAACTCAATTTTCATTGCATCTTTATAATTTATTTCTTTCAACCCCATTCCCAATGTTTGATGAA
The DNA here is from genome assembly GCA_031368105.1 of Chitinophagaceae bacterium. GTDB lineage: Bacteria > Bacteroidota > Bacteroidia > Chitinophagales > Chitinophagaceae > Ferruginibacter. Next base: position 25,782 of record JANLQY010000173.1, on the reverse strand, counting down.
TTTTCATACAAATGCCGACAACTTTAAATGCTTCTTCCTTAAATATTAAATCTGCCATAACCAAAGTATTTATCAAGTAAAAGAGGAATTAGTGTAATTCGTAAAAATTAGTGTAATAAAAATTCTTTCTTTAATCTTTATTCTTCGTATCAATCACAATCGTCACCGGCCCATCATTCAGTAACTCCACTTTCATATCAGCACCAAATTCACCTGTAAATATTTTCTTTCCTAAATCATTCTCCAGCTGCACAATCATTTTTTCATACATCGGTATTGCAATACCAGCCTTGCTTGCTTTGAGATAAGACGGACGGTTGCCTTTTTTTGTTTTGGCATGAAGCGTAAACTGGCTCACCAGTAAAATATCTCCGCCAGTATCTTTCAAAGATAAATTGGGCACTTTATTCTCATCATCAAATATGCGGAGGTTTACAATCTTGTTGCTCAGCCAGCTAATGTCTTCCTGCGTATCAGCATCCTCAATACCAATCAAAATTAGCAGACCATTAGCAATGGAGGAAGTAACTTTACTGTCAATTACCACGCTGGCTTTTGTTACTCTTTGAATGACTGTTTTCATTGGATAAAGATAGTATGTGGAAGTATATTTCTGGTACAATGCAGTAAAATCAACCCATTACAAGTTTATTGACTCTACCAAGAACTTCTTTAAGAATTATATCCACAAAAAGTGCAAAACTCACCAAATTCAATGGCTGTATGGCTCTATGATTTTTACACATTCTTTTTCCACAAGTGTTGATATTTAGAATTTAAAAGAATGGTTTACAAAAGATATTTTCGTTTTACGATAACAATTTCTTAACCTAACTAACCCAAGCCACATAATTTATGTCCAAAAAAAGCCAAGTCGACAAAGGCCTACAGTTTTCCAGGCAGTTCACCAAAAACGATGTATCACCATTTGATATGTTTGAATATGATTACCGCACTTCGGTAATTAAAGACCCCAGTGGGAAAGTGGTCTTCCAAATGGACAATGTGGAAGTACCCAAACAATGGAGCCAGATTGCAACCGATATTTTAGCACAAAAATATTTTCGTAAAGCTGGGGTACCCCAGGCCGATGGTACCAGCGGCAGGGAAACAACCGTAAAGCAGGTGGCTCACCGCATGGCACATTGCTGGAGGATATGGGGAGAGCAATATGATTATTTTGCTTCTGAAAATGATGCACAAATTTTTTACGATGAATTGGTTTATTCTATATTGAATCAGGCTTGTGTACCCAACAGTCCGCAATGGTTTAATACAGGATTACATGCAGTGTACGGCATCACCGGCAAACCGCAGGGGCACTATTATGTAGATGCAATTGACGGACAGTTAAAAAAATCTGCCAACGCATACGAACGTCCACAGCCACACGCCTGCTTTATTTTAAGTGTGGATGATGATTTGGTAAACGAAGGCGGCATCATGGATCTTTGGGTAAGAGAAGCAAGGATTTTTAAATACGGAAGTGGTGTAGGTACCAACTTCAGCAGCATCCGTGGCGAAGGCGAAAAACTGAGTGGCGGCGGTACTTCCAGCGGCCTGATGAGTTTCTTGAAAATTGGTGACAGGGCTGCAGGTGCAATCAAAAGTGGTGGTACCACAAGGCGTGCCGCTAAAATGGTTTGTCTTGATTTGGATCATCCTGAAATAGAAAAATTTGTAAACTGGAAAGTAGAAGAAGAAGATAAAGTAGCAGCGTTAATTGCGGCAGGCTATGCAAGTGATTATGAAGGTGAAGCATACCGTACTGTAAGCGGACAGAACAGTAATAACTCCGTACGCATCCCCAATGAATTTTTTAAAGTGCTGGATGAAGATGGTGATTGGGAATTGAAAGGACGTAGCGATGGTAGGGTAATGAGAACGGTGAAAGCAAGAAAACTCTGGAAAGAAATTACCTACGCAGCATGGAAATGTGCTGACCCCGGAGCACAATATGATACCACCATCAACGAGTGGCATACCTGCCCGGAAGGTGGACGCATCAGGGCAAGTAACCCTTGCAGTGAGTACATGTTCCTCGACAATACTGCCTGTAACTTAGCTTCTGTAAACCTTCGCCGTTTCTTTGAAGAAAGCGATAACAGTTTTGATGTAAAAGGATTTGAATACACTTGCCGCCTGTGGACAGTTGTATTAGAAGTATCTGTATTGATGGCGCAATTTCCTTCACAGGAAGTGGCTCAGCTTTCTTACGACTACAGAACATTAGGTTTGGGTTATGCCAATCTTGGTTCAATGCTGATGGTAAGCGGTATTCCTTATGACAGCGAACAGGCAAGAGGCATTGCAGGTGCTATCACCGCAATCATGACGGGTGTTGCTTATAAAACATCTGCAGAGATGGCTGCTTTTCTTGGAGCATTTGATAAATACGAAACCAATAAAATACACATGCTCCGGGTAATGCGTAACCACCGTGCCGCAGCGTATGATGCACAGGATGCGTATGAAGGAATTGAAATAAAACCACAAGGTATCAATGCAAAATATTGTCCTGATTATTTACTGACTGCTGCCATCAAAGCATGGGACGATGCAGTGCAGATGGGTGAAAAGCATGGCTACCGCAATGCACAGACAACCGTAATTGCTCCAACAGGAACGATTGGTTTGGTAATGGATTGCGACACCACCGGAGTAGAACCTGATTTTGCTTTGGTGAAATTTAAAAAATTAAGCGGTGGTGGTTATTTTAAAATCATCAACCAGAGTGTGCCTGCTGCATTGCGTAATTTAAAGTACAGCGAAAAAGAACTGGAAGAAATTGTAAACTATGCAAAAGGACATGCTACCTTAAATGGTGCTCCTGCTATCAATACAGCATCATTGTTGGCAAAAGGATTTACCAAAGAAGAACTGAATAAAGTAGAAGCTTCTTTGGGCAGTGCTTTTGAAATTGGGTTTGTATTCAACGTATTTACTTTTGGCGAAGCCACTTTGCAGCGCTTAGGATTTAAACCAGAGCAGTACAATGATTTTGGCTGGAGTTTACTGGAAGCACTGGGCTTTACTGATGATGAAATAGAAGCGGCTAATATTTTTGTATGCGGCACCATGACAGTAGAAGGTGCCCCATATTTGAAAGAAGAACATTTACCTGTATTTGACTGTGCCAACAAGTGCGGACACAAAGGTGAACGTTATATTCATGCACATGGCCATATCCGTATGATGGGTGCAGCACAACCTTTCTTAAGTGGTGCTATCAGCAAAACCATCAACCTGCCAAATGAAGCTAGTGTGGAAGAAATTGCAGACTGCTACCGCATGAGCTGGGAGCTTGGTTTAAAAGCAAATGCTTTGTACCGTGATGGTTCTAAATTGTCGCAACCACTCAGCAATAAATCTGACAAGAAAAAATCAACCAACGAAAAAGAAGCAGCAACTGCTGAAACAGAAGCTACCGAACAAACATCAATGATCAATGAATCACAGATTGTTGACATGAGCAAACTTACAATCGATGATTTGTTAGATGAAGTGAGTAAAAGAATGCAAAGTAGCCCCGATACTGTATTGAAAGGCAAGTTGGCAAAAATTGTAGAACGCAAAACATTACCTGGGAAACGTAGAGGGTATAATCAAAAAGCAAAAATAAATGGGCAGACATTGTTCTTACGTACCGGAGAGTATAACGATGGTACTATCGGAGAAATATTTATTGACATGGCTAAAGAAGGTGCTACTGTTCGTAGTATGCTTAATTGTTTTGCCATTGCTATTTCCATTGGTTTGCAATATGGCGTACCATTGGAGGAGTTTGTAGAAAAATTTGTGTTCACACGTTTTGAGCCATCAGGTATGGTGGATCATCCAAACATCAAGACCACTACTTCTATCATTGATTTCATCTTCCGCTCTTTGGCATATGAATATCTTGGCCGTAATGATTTAGTGCATGTACTGGATAAACCAGAAGTGGAAAATATGGGCAATGCAGCCTGGGATGAATCAACTCCTACCATTGGAAACCGGGTACAGGAGTTGAGTGAAGTAAGAGTTATTGGCGGTACATCTTCTTCTCCTGCAGGCAATGTACAATCTTCTGCAGCCAAGGCACAGAAGAGCGGAGACAGTACGCAGAGCTATTTAAAAAGTATGCAAAGCGATGCACCAACCTGTAATACCTGCGGCCACATCACCATGCGTAGCGGCACCTGCTACAAATGTTTGAATTGTGGAAACAGCATGGGATGTAGCTAAACAATATTAAAATTCTTGAAGAAAATTTTGAGAAGTATACGAAACATAGTCATATAAATATGCCGCCCAATTTTTGGGCGGCATATTTAAAAAGTTCTTTTAAATTAACACAAAATAAAAACTCTTGCGAATGCAAGAGTTTAAAAAAGTTGGCGGGATAAGTTAGTTAGCGTCTTTCTACCCGACAATTCAAGTAGTACTAAGTGGACAGATGATCAGATCATTTGACCTGTTGAAATGCCTCATTAGCAAAGTAAGAAGCCTAACATTTAGCACTATATCAGGAGTCTCAGACCACATTAGAGTTTGAGGCTCCTTTTTTTATTTGTAATGCAAGATAATGACTTGATACCTATCATTCAACACTCCGATGAAAAAATATAAATTGCTATTCACAAGTTATCAAGGTTAGCCCATCAAACCCTTTGTGACAAAGAGTTTGATGGGGAATAGGATAATTTATAATTTTTTGATAAATTAATAAAAATCTATTTTTTGGTTAAGAATCTTTGATTTTTTTAAATAATATAAATTGTTTTTTTTTCAGGCTCAATATCGCAATAATTTTTTTTATAAAATAATGTAGTTTAACCTAAATGATGATTAATTCTGACCTGAGGTTTCTTTAATTACTAAAAACAATACCTTACATTGATCTTTAATAACTTAGCTGAAAAAATTTTTACCAAAAATGAAAAGAACGACTTTCTTGACGTGGTTATTTTTTTTTGGTGTCTATCAAAATGTTCCTGCACAGAACAAATTTGCCGCTTATAATTTCCAGGCGGTTGACAGTTTTGCGATGGCTGTAAAATATGAAAAAGATATTTACAAATTAGCAAAAGACCTTACAGACCCTTACCATGAAGATATTTATAAAGTCCGTTCCATTTTCAGGTGGGTTACAGATAATATCGAGTATGATTATGAATTCATCAATAAAGACAAAGAAAGAACAAGGCCCAATTGTGATAATTCAGTTGACTGTTCACGGATAATAAAAGAGTGGGAAGAAGATTATGTAAAAGATATTTTGAAACACAACAAAGCCATTTGTTATGGCTATGCAAGGGTGTTTCAAAAACTCTGTGATATCACTGGTATCAAAACTGAAATTATATCTGGTTATGTAAGACAGAACCCTTTTGAAATTGGTAACAGCCTCAGTGTAAACCATGCCTGGAATGCCGTTATGCTGGATAGTGTGTGGTATTATCTTGATCCTACCTGGGCGGCAGGTTATGTGGGGCACGACGAAGAAACAGACAAGCTGACTGGCTATAGAAAAGTGTATAAAAATTATTACTGGCTTACACCATTCAACAGGCTGGTGCGTAACCATTATCCAAAAAATGGCAAGTGGGTTGAAACAACAAATTTTACTAAAGAAAAATTCTTTAACCAGCCGCATTATTACTGGCTGCCCATGCTGGAAAAAATATCCAATGAAGTGTCTCCTTCTACCGGCTTGCTGGAAGTAAAAAAAGATTCGGTCATCCATTTTAAATTTGACTATGCAGAAGCTATAAATAAGTTACAGATCAATTCCAACATTTTTACTAACCCACCTTTATGGAATATTGAAGAAGATGACAATGGAAGAAAGGTGAAAAGAAAAGATACTTCTGCAATCCGGCGGCAGGTGTACATTCCATTCAAAAAAAAAGACAATACTTATGAATTTGATTATACCGTAAAAGAACAATCGCTTTATTATTTGGAATTAATTTTTGATAATAAAAAAGCAATGCTGTATAAAGTGAGGGTGATTGAATAATGAATCTGAAAATTACTTTGTTATAAAATTTTCCGGGAAGCCACCTCTTCAATAACAATAAATTCACTTCTATTCCGCTTATATAGTATTTACCTTTGAGTATCTTTTTAAATTGAAAATTATGAGTATTAAAAAATCAATTAGCATTTTCTTTTTGCTGCTAAGCCTAGCAGCCGTTGCACAAAATAAAAATGGTTTGGTAAGTGGCCCTTGGGCAGGAAATGTGGAATTACGCAATGCTACTATTTGGGTGGAGGTAGTACCGGAAGTAAAAAGCGTAGCGGTGAGATACCATTCAGTCAACAGCTTTACAACTAAAATGGTTGACTATAAAGGTGAGCTGGGAAAAGATTTTAATCCGATAAAAATTGAATTGAATGGATTGGATGTAAACACCACTTACACTTATTCCTTATTTATTAACGGGGTTTCAGCTAACCTAAATTTTCCAACAAAGTTTACGACCAAAGATTTATGGCAATGGCGCAAACCTGCACCAGACTTTAGTTTCCTTGCCGGTAGTTGTGCTTATTTTAATGAACCAAAATATGACCGGCCAGGTAAACCTTATGGCGGCGATTCATCTATTTTTGAAACGATGGCTAAAACACCTGCAGCTTTTCATGTGTGGTTGGGAGATAACTGGTACACAAGAGAAGTGGACTATAATACAAGCTGGGGATTGAACTACCGAGCCAGTCATGACCGGGCTTTGCCGGTGTTGCAAAAATTTATGGCAGCCATGCCGCAGTATGCTATTTGGGACGATCATGATTATGGTCCCAATGATATTGGTAAGAGTTATATCTTAAAAGAAGAGAGTCGGAAAATATTTATGAACTACAGCTGCAACCCAAGTTATGGACAAAAAGGGGAAGGTATTTATTCGCTGCTGAGTTATGCTGATGTAGATATTTTTTTAACTGACGACCGATATTTCAGAAGTGAAGATGATATGCCGGACAGCCTTGACGGAAAACCAAATGCAGAAAAAAATTATTTTGGAAAAATGCAATTGGACTGGTTGAAAAATGCGTTGCTCTACAGTAATGCTTCTTTTAAAATTATTGCTACCGGCAGCCAGATATTAAATCCATTGTCTGATTTTGAATGTATGAAACACTACAGTGCCGAGTATTATGAGCTGATGAATTTTTTAAATAAAGAAAATGTAAAAGGGGTTTTATTTTTTACCGGCGATCGTCACCACAGCGAAGTGATCAAACAGGAAAGGCCGGGTTTGTATCCATTGTATGATGTTACCAATTCACCTTACACATCTGGCATTGGCAAAGTAAAGGGGGCAGAGTTGAATAACCCTGCAAGGATACCCGGCACTTTGGTAGAAGCACAAAATTTTACCAAAGTAACAGTGAGCGGTAATAAAAATGAAAGAGTGATGAAGATTGAATTTTTGGGAATAAAAGGCGATAAGCTCGGAGAGTGGAGTGTGGGGGAGAAAGAATTGAAATAAAAAAAATACCATTTACCGGGGTGCATTTCAAATTGTCGTTCTTTATTTGCGAAGCAAAGAATTAGTGAATGGCCGTTAACACGTTGAGCTGGAAACAAATAAAAACGTCTCAACGACTTAACGGCAAAAATTAAATAGCATACTTAATGCTGCAAAAATTTGGAATGCGCCCAATTGCTGGGTACTGAAAAAATACAAAATCGCCGAACTTGTAAAGGTTAAAAAATAATAAAATGAAAAAAATAACAATTGCATCCATCCTCTTTTTTACATTGCTTGGTTTTTCTTCATCCGCACAGGACTACCGCATTGAGAGCAACGAAGTAAAGATTATTAAAGAAGTAAAATTTAAAACAGGTACTGCAGAGTTATTGCCGGAAAGTGATGAAGGATTGCTCATTATCAAAAAATATTTAGAGGATAAATCATACATCAGCCTGCTGAGGGTAGAAGCACACAGTGATAACAGCGAAAATGAAAAAGCTAATCAGCTGCTTACTGAAAAAAGGGCATCAGCAGTATGTGACAGGTTGGTATTTTTGGGTGCCGACTGTATGCGGTTGTTGCCTGTGGGCTTTGGCGGCACCAAGTCGGTGGCGGATAACAGCAGCCTGGAAGGCCGCAGTGAAAACCGAAGGATCAGTTTTGTAAATGCATCGTTGAGAGGCAGGGCAATTGGCGGTATGCCTGCAGATGGTGGCGGCAAAGTGGTAGATAATCCCTGTCACTAAATTTTAATAACCTGCCCGCCTTATCAATTATCTTTGCCGCATGACATCTGAATACTTTACTTACAACAAGGGCAAAGTAATACAGGCATTGCGGTATCATTTTATTACCCGGAGAGAAATTAAATTAATGATGATACTGGTAAATGTATTTGCCATTGCGTCAGCAGCCCTGTTCTTTTTAAAAAAAATATCGCCCCTGGCTTTTTTGATCAGTGCTTTTTTATGGTTTATAATGATGATCGCTTTCTGGTTTCTTTTGCCCATGCTTATTTATAAAAAATCAGCCACTTTTAAAGACCGCTTCAAAGCTACATTTGGCAATACCGGATTTACTATCGAAAACGACCGGGTAAGCCGGAGCTGGCAGTGGTCCGAATTAAGCACGAGCATGGAAAGCCCCCATTTTTTTCATTTGTATTTTGACACCCGTTCTTTTTTTATTGTACCCAAAGATGCTTTCACAGGTGATGATGTGCATGAGGCAAGAAAAATATTAGCAGCTAAAATTGGGAAGTAGATTGCTGAAGAAGTAATTGTGTGAGGAATTATTACAGCTTTTTCTCCATGATGTGGTGTTTAATATTCAGTTCAATAAATCCATTACCTTTTATTTTGTACCCATATTTTTCATAAAAGCCAATAGCCGTATCACGGGCATGCATCATTAAAATTTTATAACCCCTGTCACGGGCAATATTTTCTGCAAAGGCCATCATCGATTCGCCAACACCTATGCCCTGTTTGTTTTTTTGTACCGCCATTTGCCTAAGTTGTCCACATTGATGGTCAACTTTAGTAATCATACAGCACCCGATAATTTCCTCCTCATCAAAAGCGCCAATCAAAATATATTCCTTCTCTTTTTTTAATTCTTCTTCACTAAAACTAAGCCCCAATGGCTTTCTCATGATCTCATACCGGAGGTTTACCATTTGGTCATATTCCTTGCTGCCATGATATAATTGTTTTAAAGCCATACCGCAATATAATAAAATCTTTTTGCTAATCGTCACGACTTGCGAAGGTTGTTGTAAAACAAAAAAAGGAGCCCGTGAGGCTCCTTGTAATTTGTAATAAAAGTGTTTTATTGTTTTACCCCTTTTATTGTTTCCATACGGGTGCCATTACTGATGGTAAGCAGGTAGGTGCCAGATGGAGTTGATTGTGCCTGGTTTATTGTAATTATGTTATGTCCTTTTTTACCATGCTGCTGCTGGTTGATATCATAGCACCGTAGATACTCCTGATGCTTACTTTTACCTGCTGGTTGGTTGCTTTATATCTTTACCGTATCAAAGAGGCATAAAGCAAGGGCTGTTAATAAAAACCATAAAATTGCCTGGGAAGTGCTTAAACTTCCTGAAGAATAGGATGCTGACCTGCGCTGGGGTTGCCTGCTATCCTGATTGATTTGATTGTGTAAATTTGTTTTCATAATCCTTTATTTACGATTGCCGATAATAAACAGTATTGATGCCAAGTGCACAAATGCTTTGCAGGTGTGGGTTTTGCAGAATTTTAGTGTTTAGTCAAATCCGTTATTTGGAAAAAATTTACAGAATGTGTAAAAAAATAAATGGGCTTACAGCAACTGCAGACAGCGGTAAACCAATTGGGTAATTCAGTGATTTTTTTTGAATAACTAACTTGGTTGCTTAATTACCGGAAGTATAATTACCAATACTGTTTACAAATGACGGCAAACTGGTAATTCCTTTTTTTATATTAAACGCAATATTTCTTTGTATTTATTTCAAAAAGTATATTTTTGCTGCTCAATAACTAAATAATACTACCATGTCAGACATTGCAACAAGAGTAAAGAAAATAATTGTTGACAAATTAGGTGTAGACGAAGCCGAAGTAACTACCGAAGCTTCTTTCACAAATGATTTAGGTGCCGATAGCTTGGACACCGTTGAATTAATCATGGAATTTGAAAAAGAATTTAACATTTCCATTCCTGATGAGCAGGCTGAAACCATCACCACTGTTGGACAGGCTGTTACTTACTTAGAGGAACATGCTAAGTAATCAGTAAATCTTCATCTGTTTTAATCATCGCAGGCAAATTGTATGGAATTAAAAAGAGTAGTTGTTACCGGATTGGGGGCTATCACCCCGTTAGGTAAATCTCTTGCCGAATATTGGCAGGGTTTATCTGATGGTGTTAATGGCTGTGATTTTATCAAACAATTCGACGCTGCTAAATTTAAAACACGGTTTGCCTGTGAGATTAAAGACTTTGATGCCACGACTTACTTAGACCGTAAAGAAGCCCGTAAAATTGACCGCTTTACACAGCTTGCATTAATAGCTAGCGATGAGGCGGTAAAAGATGCCGGCATCAGCAGGGACAATATAGATGTAGACAGGGTAGGTGTAATATTTGCCAGCGGCATCGGTGGTTTAATTACTTTCCAGGAAGAGGTGATCAACTTTTCTTCCGGCGATGGAACACCCCGTTTCAATCCTTTCTTTATTCCCAAAATGATACTGGATATTGCCGCAGGGCAAATTTCCATGCGTCATGGTTTCAGGGGACCCAACTATGCTGTGGTTAGCGCTTGTGCTTCTTCTACCAATGCTATTATTGATGCTTTTGATACCATTCGTTTGGGCAAAGCTGATGTAATTGTTACCGGTGGCAGCGAAGCTGTAGTAAGTGCCGCAGGCCTTGGAGGATTTAATGCAATGAAAGCATTGAGTGAAAGAAATGATGATCCCAAATCTGCCAGCCGGCCTTTTGATAAAGACAGGGATGGTTTTGTAATGGGTGAAGGTGCAGGTGCCATTATTGTGGAAAGCCTGGAACATGCACTGGCAAGGGGTGCAAAAATTTACTGTGAAATTGCTGGCGGCGGTGCTACTGCCGATGCACATCACATCACGGCACCACATCCTGAAGGATTGGGTGCACAAAATGTAATGAAAGTTGCCCTCAAAGATTCTGGTTTGAAACCTGAAGACATTGATTATATCAATGTACACGGCACTTCTACGCCACTCGGTGATATTGCAGAAACAAAAGCCATCCTGAATGTTTTTGGTGACCATGCTTATAATCTCAATATCAGTTCCACTAAAAGTATGACGGGGCATTGCCTTGGTGCAGCAGGTGCTTTGGAAGCATTGGCTTGTATCCTGGCGGTTACAAAAGATATCATACCTCCTACCATCAATCACTTTACGGATGATCCTGAACTGGATCCTAAATTGAATTTTACTTTCAATAAAGCACAGCACCGTACAGTAAATGCGGCATTGAGTAATACTTTTGGTTTCGGTGGCCACAATGCTTCTGTGATTGTAAAAAAATACAAGCCTTAAAATTCCCTGCTTTCATTTTACTTTCCCTGTAAAACTTTTTTCCTGTTCGAATTTTTTTTCTCGCTAATTTTTTTTTGTTTGATTTTTCATAATAATATTTTCATTGTGATGAATTGTTATTAAATATCACAAGTTGATTTACTTTAGCCAACAAAATAAATGTTACCTTGTATTGTGAGTATAAAATATTAATAGGAGTGCATATTATCCGGGTTGCCATTTTTTCATTTTTATAAGAAGCCGTATTTTTAAATAATAATATTCTAATTACATTTTGCAGTTTATTAAAGATTTTTTTATCGGTGATTTTAAAAAGAAAGAGTTTAAAAAACAACTCAATAATGTACTTGGATTTACTCCAGGTGCATTAAATCTTTACAGAACAGCCCTCAGTCACCGGTCGGTAAGAGAAGGTGCAGATGAAAATAATGAACGCCTCGAATTTTTAGGTGATGCAGTACTGAGTTCCATCGTAGCACATTACCTGTTTATGAAATATCCTTACAAAGGAGAAGGTTTTTTAACCGAAATGAGGAGCAAGATGGTGAACAGGCAGCAATTGAATGATATCGGTATTAAAATGGGGCTCAAGAAAATAACGATCTATAACAAGCATGACAATTCATTAAAAATTTCACAGATATTCGGTAACACACTGGAAGCATTGATTGGTGCTGTTTACCTGGACAAGGGATATAAAAAAACACAGGAGTGGGTAGAAAAATACATTATCTCCACACACATGTTTATAGATGATCTTGAAACGATTGAGATCAACATCAAAAATAAATTATACGGCTGGGCCAACAAAAATGGCAAGTCGCTTGAGTTTGAAACACTGGGCGAAAAATTTGAAAATGGTCGGCGCCTGTTTACCATCGGCGCTACGGTGGATGGGGAACTGGTAGCCGAAGGCAAGGGATACAATAAAAAAGATGCCAGCCAGATAGCAGCACAATTAGCAGTTGATAAATTAGGATTGTAAATCGGTTCATGGTTGATAGTTAATAGCTCATAGATGAAACACCTGCATATTATATTTACAGATTCCATGAACCATGAACTATAAACTATGAAGTTTGGAATATTAGGCAGTGGAAGCTGGGGAACAGCGATAGCAAAAATCTTGACGGATAACGGCAACACGATTTACTGGTGGAACAGGAGTGAAAAATCCATTCAGCAAATAATGGCCCGCCACCACAATCCACATTATCTCAGCATGGCTTATTTTGATACCGGTAAATTAAAATTAACTACCGATGCTGCTGAAGTGATTACAAATTCTGATTGTATTATCATTGCCATTCCTTCTGCTTATACAGCATCTACTTTACTTTCTCTTAATAAAAATATTTTTGAAGGAAAAAAAATTATCAGTGCAGTAAAGGGAATTTTGCCAGACGAGAATTTGCTGCTGAATGATTTTTTAAACAACGAATTTAATTTCCCCATCGAAAATTATTTTGCCGTTCTTGGCCCCTGCCATGCTGAAGAAGTAGCAGCAGAAAAATTATCCTACTTAACTTTTTCCGGTGTGGATGAAACCATGACCCATGAAATAGCCAGTCATTTTAAAACTGATTATATCAACACGATTGAGAACCATGATATTTATGGTGTTCAGTTTGCGGCAATTTTAAAAAATATTTATGCAGTTGGTTCCGGCATAGCCCACGGGCTGGATTATGGCGATAATTTTTTGAGTGTGCTGATAGCTAACAGTGCAGATGAAATGGCCGGGTTTTTAAAAAAATCCGGAATAAAAAATATTGAAGTGGGCAGTATTGAACACCACAAACATGCAGCACCGCTTGCAGATGACATTATCAATAGTGCCGATTATAAAAAGAACAAACTGAATTCTCAAACCACCAATTATGCAGCGTCCGTTTATTTGGGAGACCTGCTGGTAACCTGCTATTCACTTTACAGCCGCAACCGTACTTTTGGCAATATGATCGGCAAAGCATATTCTGTAAAATCGGCGCAGATAGAAATGAGTATGGTGGCTGAAGGATACAATGCAAGCAAGTGCATGTATATCATCAATCAATCTGTAAAAGCCGAAATGCCCATTGCTGAAACTGTTTATAAAATACTCTGGGAAAACCTTTCTGCGGCAGAAGGATTTAAAATGATTGAACAGGAGTTAGTGTAGCAGATATTTTCATCTTTAAAAAAATAAATCTGCAGCAATTCCATCTGCAAATAATTTTCCTTCTGTTGTTAAAATAAGGTTTGAATTATGGCTTACCAATTTATTTCCATTCTGCCATTTGATACTGGCATCCTTTAATTTCGAATGGAAGTTTTCTCCAAAATCATTTTCTATTTTTTTTAAATCAAGCCCTTCCATTGTTCTCAATGAAGTCATAATGTATTCATTCAATTGCTGTGTTGGGGTTAATATTTCCTCTTCAAAAGGAATGATATTTTTTTGCAGCGATTGTATGTACAAAGCATTGTTAGCAATATTCCACCGCCTGCTTTTGCCATCAAAGGAATGGGCTGATGGGCCAAAGCCATAATAGTTTTTCCCCTGCCAGTAGCTGCTGTTATGTTTACTACGCATTCCGGGTAAAGCAAAATTGCTGATCTCGTAATGTTCATAGCCAGCCTGCTTCATCCAGTTCATCAGCAGTAAAAATTGGGCGGCTTGTTTTTCTGCATCTACAGTTTCTTTTTTATGTTGGGCAATCATTTTTGCCAGCGCTGTTTTAGGTTCCACTGTCAAAGCGTAGCAGGAGATATGAGGTATTTTTTTTTCGATAACTATTGCTGCATTTTTTTGCCAGTCATCACCACTCAGCAGGGGAGAACCATAAATTAAATCAATAGAAAAATTGGTAAAGCCTGCTGCGATAATTTCGTCAATACATCGCAATGAATCTGCGGCAGTATGTGTCCGGTTCATCCAGCTTAATTCATTTTCCTGGAAAGATTGTATGCCTACGCTTAACCGGTTGATGCCAATCTGTTTCCATTGTTTTAGTTTTTCGGTATTGATATCATCCGGGTTTGCTTCTAAAGTAATTTCAGCGCCGGGGGCGATGACAAATTTATTTTGAAGGGCTTCTAAAATAAATTTCAAATCCTCCGTATTTAAAATGCTTGGTGTACCGCCGCCAAAATAAATTGTTTCAATAATATCTTTAGGCTCTTCTGCTTCGCCTGTTTGTTTTGCAAAAGATGAACTGATGATTATTTCTTTTACCAATGCGGCAATCAACTCATTTTTGAGTCTTAAAGAAGTGGCAAAATGAAAGTTGCAGTAATGGCAGGCTTGCCTGCAAAAAGGGATATGAATGTAAATGCCCGACAAAGATTTTTGATTTACAATTTTAGGATTTAGATTTGAATTCAGTAATGACAGACAAAAAAAATATTTACCTCAAAATTCTTTCTACTACAATCATTATTGCAGGTTGTTTTTTTTCAAGAGCCTTTTGCCAGGAGTCATCCAATCAATACAAACTGATCATACAATTTGTTGACAAAGATAGTTCCTTTACAGGGCAGGGCTTGCATTTGCAAACCAGTTTTGCCAACCAGCCATTTTGTATTGATTATATCAACAAACTTCCTGCTGTGTTGAATATGCAGGGCTACATGGCTGCATCCGTTGATAGTATTCAACTTGACAGCAGTGCTGCAAAAATAAAACTCTACCTGGGGCCACAACAAAACTGGGTGCAGCTTTCCACTGACAGTGTTGAAACAAGGGCAATGGAAGCCAGTGGTTATTTTGAAAAAAATTATATTAATAAGCCCGTCAATTTTGGCCAGCTCCAGTTGGTGAAAGAGCGTATTTTAAATTATTACGAAAACAATGGTTATCCATTTGCCGGTATTTTTTTGGATAGCATCCGGTTAAATAATAATGCCATTGCCGCAGCTTTGAAAGTAAATAAAGGCCCGCTGTATCATATTGACAGTATCAGCATTCGTGGAAAAGCAAAAATATCCAACCAGTTTTTACAACATTATCTTGGCATTGCCAATGGAAGTATTTACAGTAAAGAAAAACTGGAGCTGGTAGGAAAAAAAATATTAGAACTTCCATACCTGCAGGCTCAGCAGCCGGCAGAATTAGCGATGCTGGGTACCGGCTCTGTATTAAAGCTTTACCTGGCACCCAAGCGTAGCAGCCAGGTTAATTTTTTAGTGGGCTTTTTACCGGCTAATAACCAAACCAATAAATTGCAACTCACGGGTGACGTTAACCTGAATTTAAAAAATGCATTGGGCAGCGGAGAAACGATTGCATTAAGCTGGCAGCAATTGCAACTGCAGTCTCCCCGGCTGAATATTGGATACCAGCATCCCTACATTTTTAAATCGCCATTCGGCATAGATTTTTCTTTCGGACTCTTTAAAAAAGATTCTGCTTTTTTGCAGTTGAATGCTCAGCTGGGGATACAATATTTATTATCGGCGAATCAATCGGGTAAATTATTTTTTCAACAGCAAAGTACTGTGTTGCTTGCATCAGGTTCAGATACCAGCCTGGTGAAAGTTACCCGGAAGCTGCCTCCCAACATTGATGTAAGTGCTGTAAGCATTGGGGTTGATTATGAATGGAACAAAACCAATTACCGGCTTAATCCAAGCAAGGGAAATGAAATAAGGCTACTCGTCAGCGTGGGGTTAAAAACAATCAGTAAGAACAATGATATTCTAAGTATCAGCGATCCATCGTTTAATTACGCATCGTTGTATGATTCAATAAAATTGAAAACCTACCAGTTTAGAACTAAAGTTATTGCCACCCATTATTTTCCTGCCGGAAAAAGGAGTACCATAAAAGCTTCTGTAAATGCAGGGCTTTTCAGCAGCCAGGAAGTTTTCAGAAATGAATTATTTCAAATTGGCGGATACAAATTATTGAGGGGATTTGATGAAGAAAGTATTTATGCTACCCAGTATGGAGTGGCAACAGCAGAGTATCGGTACTTGCTTGGGCTCAATTCTTACCTGTTTACTTTTGTAGATGCCGGCTGGGTAAAAAATAAATACCAGGATATTAATATCAATAATAAATTCATCAGCACGGGGCTGGGCCTGGTGTTTGAAACAAAGCTGGGCTTACTGAATATGAGCTTTGCCGTTGGCAAGCGAAGTGATGTAAATACTGATTTACGCAGGGCATCAAAAATTCATTTCGGCTATGTCAATTATTTCTAACCAAAATCATTTTACTTTTGCCGAACAAATTTTCTCTGTTGAAACAGGTACTGTCTTTTTTATTGCTCCTTGTATTCCCTGTTTTGTTACAAGCCGGGCAGCCTCAGCAGGATACTGTGGCTTTGAGAAAAGACCCTCTGGTTGTAAGGAATGATACGATTCTTTCTGAAGTTGATTCTTTGATGGTAAAAAAAGATACGGTCATCTCTCCTCCAGTAAGTTCTTATAACAGTGTATTGCAGGAAGCATTAAAAGAGAGCAGGTTTTTAAATGTAGCAGGTGTACCTGCTGTTAGTGCCAGTAAGGAAAGGGTAGTTTCTTTTGAAGACCTTAACTTTTATCTTTTGCTTGCTGTCGTTTTGCTGCTTGCTTTTTTGCGTTTTTTTTACACCAGTTATTTTAATAATTTATTCCGGGTGTTTTTCAATACATCCCTGCGGCAAAGCCAGCTTACCGATCAGTTATTACAGGCCAAACAGGTGTCGTTGTTTTTTAATATGCTGTTTATAATAACCGGTGGATTGTATATTTATTTTTTGCTCACCCATTTTAAATGGCTTCCTTCTTCTAATCCTTCACTGCAAATTGGTATCTGCATCCTTTGCCTTGCTGTTATCTATTTTTTAAAATATGTAATCTTAAAATTTACCGGGTGGTTAACTGGCTACCAGGAAGCGGCCAATACTTACCTGTTCATTATTTTTTTGATCAATAAAATTATGAGCATCCTGTTGATTCCATTTGTAATCGTTATAGCATTGGGTTCTCCCTTTCTGCAATATCCTGGGGTATTGGTTTCTCTTTTATTAGTAGGGTTAATGTTTTTATTAAGATTTTTGAGGTCGTATGGCTTACTGCAAAACCAAATCAAAGTAAGCAGGCTGCACTTTTTTATGTATATCGTTGGGGTTGAATTGATGCCGCTTTTACTCATTTATAAGTCATTGATGGTTTTATTAAATAAAAATCTCTAACTTTGCATCAAGGTTGAAAAGTTATAATCTGCATGATTAAACAAGGTGAAAAAACAAAAGGATCAAAAGCCCCAATGATTAAAAGAGTACTCATCACACAACCAAAGCCGGAAGGGGAAAAATCACCTTATTTTGACCTGGCAAAAAAGCACAGCATTGATTTACAATTCCATCCATTCATCATTGTGGAGGCCATTCTTTCAAAAGAGTTCCGTAAACAAAAAATTGAAATCGCCAATTACACAGCCGTAATTTTTACAAGCCGAAATGCTATTGATCATTTTTTCAGGATTTGTGAGGAAATGAAAGTGAATATTTCGCAGGATACAAAATATTTCTGTATCACTGAGGCTGTTGCTTTATACCTTCAAAAATTTATCCTCTACCGGAAGCGTAAAGTTTTTTACAGTGCCGATGGCAGCAACAAAAGTTTGTTCGATGTAATTAATAAACACAAAGACAACGAAAAATTTCTTTACCCCTGCTCACAATCTTTTGACAGCGAAATTACCAACTGGCTAAAAGCACACAATTGTGAATATGCCACCCCGGTATTATACAAGATTATCAGCAATGATATAAAAGATGTGATTGCTAAGAAATTTGATGTGATCTGTTTTTTTACTCCCGGCGGTGTAAGAAGCCTGATAGAAAATTTCCCCAATTTCAATCAAAATGGAACCAAGATTGGGGCTTTTGGCGCTAATACTTTTAAAGCGGTGGAAGATGCAGGATTAACTTTGGATATAAAAGCCCCACAACCCATGGCTCCCAGTATGGTCAGTGCTTTAGAACTATACCTCAATTCTTTTAAGAAGAAATAAACTTCATTTCTTTACAGTATTTTCTACCACTTTTTTTTGATAATATTTTCTGTTGGTCGAAATTAAAATTCATAGTCTCTAAATCTTTTGATGCTCTTGATTCATAAAACAATCACAGGCACTTGACTTATTAAAATAAAAATAGCCTCCGGTTAGGGAAGCTATTTTTAATACCACCTATTTTTATTTACAGCTTATTAAATTTCCTAACCACTAAATCATTATTTAACTGGATCTTAATCACATAAGTTCCGGAACTTAAATTAGCCGTATTAATATTTATGTAGTTGGCGCCTTCATTTAAACTGATGGCTTTTACAGAAACTAATTTACCATTCATATCACTTACACAGATGCTGGCTTTGTCCAGTTTATCAGAGGTGATATTTACCTGCAGCACATCGCTTACAGGATTTGGATATACCGCCACATCCGCTGTTCCTTCATTTCTTACATTTCTTACCGCACTGAATTTTGCTCTGCTGTCTGTATCCATAATTCTTAAGCGGTAGTAATTAATTCCCCTTATTGGGGTATTGTCAATAAAGGAATAATTACGGGTATTGTTACTATTGCCTGCGGCGGTAACCTCACCAATAGCAGTATAGTTGCGGCTATCAGTGCTACGCTCCACAACAAAGCTGCTGGTATTGATTTCCTGGCTGGTACTCCAGGTGATTTTATTTACCCGGCCGGTACGTTGTGCTGTAAAGGAAAGTAAACTAACCGGAACCGGGGTAGATGGTCCCACACCACTTGCTGCGGTGCCACCACTAAAGCTGGTTACTCCATCAAACTGGGCATACAGTATGCCATTGATAGTGGCTCCGGCCGCATTTACATTATTTAAAGGAATGGCGTTCAATACTGCATCTGGTGTTACCGTTGCATTTGAAGGAACAAAAGCTCCTGAATTTGTTTTAAACCAAACAAAACCTTCATCCAAACTGCCGGGATTAGCAGCTAAGAAATTAGCTTTTGCAACAATGATAGAGTCAAATTCTCTTTGAGAATAGAAGAATCTTACATTAACCGGTGAAGTGAGAGAAGCTCCATTTAAGTTTACATCCCAATAGCGCTGCATTGTATAAGTTGCTTTTAAGCTGGCAATATCTTCAGCAGCAAACCATTTACGGTCAATGGTAAGTTTGGCTGTTGCCTGTGCTTTGGCTGCAGCATTTGCACCAGTACCTGAAGGATCCCATTGTACACCAAATAAATATCTTGAACTATTACCATCAGCATAATAAGTCCATCCACCAGCATCTGTACAGGCTGTTAATGCAGGAGCAAGGTTGGTTCCGGTTTCTGTTCCACCAGCAAGGGCAACATTGCCTGCAACAGTTTTAGGGCCAACAAAGAAGCTGTCCATCCCCATACGGTTACCAAATTTTCCAAAAGCGTCAAATGCAAATTGTACTGTTTGGCCTGAGTAGTTGCTTATATCGAATGTGTATAGTTTCCACTCCGGGAAGGAAGCTCCTGCCTGAGCTGCTGTTGGCGAAAGAGTTGAATCTACTCTTTTTACTACTCCTAATCTGGTAAAAGTATTACCACCATCGGCGCTTATCTTTATAGACACACTATCGGCTGTGCCAAAGTATTGGGCATCCTGTGTAAAATAGAAACCGGTAACATAGCCGCAGTTAGTATTGGCATCAGCAGGAAGGGTTATACAATTACTTGTTAACCTGGATATCGTACCTGAAGAAAAATTATAACTGTCAAATAAAGCAGCAATGGCACCGCTTTTAGGGGCTAAGGAATAAGCCGGGTTGTAATCTGGATAATCGATGGTGCTGGCTAAACTCCAGTTTCCAGAACCAGCTATCTGGCTTACTGTCCATCCCGGAACAGCTCCTTCAAAGTCTTCTGCATATGGTGCGTTTACAGCAGGTGGCAATGTAACATGGCTCGTAAGTAAACTATCATCCGAATGGAATGTATCACCTGCAAGGCTTTGTATAAATGCAGAATCTACATTCGTACCATCCACGGGGAAACTACAGGTAAAATTTAAAGTTGCAGTATCTCCAGGCAGCAGCAGTGCTGCATTTGTTTGAGTTAATGGCCCCTGTGGATTTACTCCGTTAACATACAAGGCTACAGTAGCAGCACCTGCAGCTATATTTATAGAACCGCTGTTTCTCAATTTTACAGTAACAACATTACCAGCATTGCAGCCCGCTGTTGGAGTAATAATATCTACAATGGCACCATTGGCAGCAGTATTTTGAATGATTGTTACTAAATAATCTTCCGTTTCACCTGATCCAAAAGTAGTGCAGGCATCTGCATCAATAAAATTAGCAGCCCTTGCTCTTATCCGTAATCCTGTAAGCCCGGGAAGAGCAGTTGCAGGAACAGCAATACTACCGGTTGCGGTAGTCCCAGATACTGTCATGTCAAAAAACTCAGCAGTATCAAATGTGCCGTTCTGGTTAAAATCAACCCAGCCAGAAACTTGTGCAGGAGCATTTGCAACAGTTGCCACGATAGTATAATTGGTAAGCTGCGAAAGATTTGCTGTATTGCTTGCAGGGGTAGCAGGTACTTGTGTGTAGCCTGTTACCAGATTAGTCGCATTAGAAGAATTGAATGTAGTACCCTGTATGGTTACATTGCTCATGAAATCATCTACAAAAGAATGAAGTGTTACAGCAGGTGGCTGACAGTAACATTGGTTTGAAGCTTTTAGTGTGACAAATAAAACATTTGAAATATCACTTAGGGTACTCAAAATACAGGTATCCACAAATCTGTAGTAGGTGGCAGCAGTTTGAGATACGGTTGCCTGCAGTGGGTCTGTTTGTCCGGCAATGTTAGCCCAAGTTCCACCTGCATTGGCAGAAGATTGCCATGCGTAATTTACGCCAGTGGCTTCTGTTGCACCTGTATTTGCTAAAGTAAAATCTAAACCCGAACAGATACTTGCCGGCCCAGTAATAACGCCTGCAGCAGGAGTGCCGGTACAATTAGAAAGAGGAGCTCCAGGTGTCCAGGTAAATGTCGTTCCGTTAGCAGGGAATATTACATCGCTGATAGTAGATGCATCGGCGTTAGTTACCCCTGCTGTAACGCCAGCCCAACCTGCAGTATTGGCAACTACATTATTAAAATCAGTATTGCTGGTTCCCCTTAATCCTATCTCAAAATCAGAAGATGCAGTTACACCTGTTGTGGTAAATGCACCATACACGAAATCAATGGTATTTGTTGTTTCCGTAAGCCTGATTTGAAAATTATAAATAGCGCCTGTTCCTAAGGCGTACCCTCTCCAGTTAGTGAACTGTATTACACACACTCTTGAAGGGGCACTGCCAGTTGTCTCTACCCTCATTTCTCCAAATGGTGCTGTAAGTCTTTTGAGTATATCCCTGCCCATCGGGCAGATGGTTCCGCTTACTGTACCCGTGCCATTAAGGTTAGCTGGTGTACCGCTGATTGGAGTATAAGTATCAATAGCAGGCTGACCACTTCCGAACCAAATATAACCATTGGAATTAATGCCAAAGCTGGTATAGTCGGTATTATTGTAATTGAAAGTAAAACCAACCGCATTGGCAGGATATACTTCATCATCAGAAGCCGTTGTTCCATCTGAAGGTACTATTACCGTGCCTCCTGTAATGGCAGTGAAAGTGCCGTTGCTTTGGGCAAAAGTATAATTACGTACCTGCGCTTTTGAAACAAGTGTAGTAACAAGCAACGCTATTAAAGGAAAGAAAAGCCGGGTGAGTAAATTTTTTTTCTTCATATGTCTATTTTTTTTCGTTAAATATCAGGTTTGAAATTAATACATTTATTTTGCCAAAAAAAATATAAAATTTCTAAAACCCTTTATAGTCATACATCTTAATCAGTTGAAGTTTTTAAAAAAGTACAGATAATAAAAAAAGCCCGGGATTTCCCCAGGCCTTTTTGAAGAAGAAAACAATTGTTTATTGTTTATTGAATTTTTTTACAACCATGTCATCCGACAATTTTACTTTCAATAAATAAATACCCTGGGAAAGATTATTAGTATTTACAGGAATATTATTAGTTCCTTCTGTTATAATCAAAACATTGCTGTAAACAATCTTACCACTCATATCGGTAATGCTTATGGTACCACGGTCGGCTTTATCTGCATTAACAGTAAGGTTCAATGTTTGTTTTACAGGATTGGGATAAATAACTACATCTGCTGCACCCTCATTTCTTACACTACGGGTAGGGCCATATTTGGAAACATTGTTTAAGTCCACTAATCGTAAACGGTAATAATTAATTCCTTTTGGAGCTGTATTATCTGTAAAAGAGTAATTGATAACCGTGCTGCTGTTGCCACTGGCTGTTACCTCTCCAATGTAAGTAAAGCTGCGTCCATCATTGCTGCGTTCGATAATAAAATTCCTGCTGTTTATTTCCTGGCTTGTACTCCAGGTAATTTTATTAGTGCTGTGGGTTCTTTGCACAGTAAAGTTCAGCAGCGTAACCGGAACAACTATGCCCGGTCTTGCATAATATTCTAATGCCAATGGAGATCCAAACATTGGCCCGCCACTTCCATTTAACCTGTACAAAATTCCTTTGGTGCCACCTGAATTTTCAATACCTACCGAACAGAAATTGGTAATTTTGGTGGATACCGGGATAGAACTTTCAGCATCATTATATTGAACAATAATATCTCCATTAACTTTAAGAATAATCTGGAATGTTATAAAATCTGTAATGGATCCAAACAAGTGTGCATGTTGAAAAGTAATTACAGATTGGGTTGCATCACCTCCATAATAAGTATGGGCATCTGCATAAGTGCCGGTAGTAAGATCCAGGTCAGTAAAGGCTCCGGCAATATAGTTTTCAATACCACCTGCAGCAGGTATGTTTACCGGGGTACGCTGCACAGCAGCAGAAATTGCAGTGGGATCAGAAAAACTTATCCAGCCATTTGAACCAATCCAAAACTGGTTATAATCGGTACTAAAAAATTTGAATGCAAATGGGATACTGATTGGCGTCGCCAGTACACTGTCATCTCCATTAAGAGCCCAGTTAATTTCGTTGCTTGTTTCAGTCACCCAATTGTAAACTGGTTTTAGCGGTGCCGTGCTGGCACAAATGGTTGAGTTGGCATAAGAATACCCATCGCTTGTTACTGTAGAATCAGAGTAACTGTAAATACTGGTGGTGAATTTGTTTACAACAGTATCATTATTAGTAGCGCCGTCTGTTGCCAAACTGGTTATTGCAAATGAAGAGTCGCTGCCAGAAACGGAACCGGTAAAAGGAGCAAAATAAACAGCCTTGGTTTCACCTGAATTAAGGCTTACTTGTTTTGTATCCGAATAAACAGTGCTGCCTGATTGTTTAATTGAAAAAGTTACATCAAAAGGAGTCGTTTGATTACTGCTGCCAAAGTTGGTAACATCCGCCTGGGGTGCTATTCCGCAGTTGTCGATAGAAGAAGCACCAACAGGATTATTAATGCTTGATACACCTACATCATTGGCAATGGTTAATCTTGGTTCAATCATAAATTTGTAAGGGTTGCCGGGTGCAAAATCTGTCCACGTTGTATTACCTGTTGGATTCGTAAAGAAAAATGTACGAGGCCTGATGGGAGTTTCATTCTGGTAAGAGAATTGAATATTGGTAGTGCCGATTTGCCTTACGCCGATGTAAAATGTATCTGTAATTGCAATTGCCGGACTGATTGGCAAAGTGAATACACCTGCAGTGCTTAGCTGGTCGGTAGATTCCCACAATAAACTACCAGGTACTCCTGCGCCGGATTTATTCCAAATGCCAATTCTGAAAGGCTGGCCACCGGCACTAAAGTTTACGCCTACCTGATTTACACTGGTGGGAGTACTGGTGGTAAACATAGCTACAAAATCACCGGTATTTCCATTGATGCCAACACCGTTTGTAGGTATGGTTCCATAAGCATAACTGTAAGCATTGTTGGTTACTCCCTGCGAAATAGATAAATTATTGTCTGCAGAAAAATCATCTGCAGGTATGGAAACACTTACGGTGTTGTTTCCTGTATTGGTTGGTGAAAATGCATTGAATGTTACAATTGTTGAAGCACCCGAGGCAAGTGAAGCAATTGTTTTTACATCTGAAAAAGTATTGGCACCTGTAATATTGAGGGAAACATTCAAATTGGTTTGGGCATTAGCCCCATTGTTTACAATATTGGCACTGATTACATGCGGTACTGCAAATGGAATTGGCAATTTGCCAAGCGTATAAACAGTTGCTACTGCCGCATCATTTGGGTAGATATGCCTCAGTTGTATTTGTGGCCTGAAGGCAGAAAGTGAATTTAAAACAGTGGTACCTGATACTGGCAGTGTGGCAAGATTGTTACGCCTGCTGGTAGTAAGTGCAGCATTAGTATTGTTACCCCTGGCACAATTAAATGAAAAGCCGGTATGTGATACATTGTCCAGTCTTTCAAGAAGCAGTTCTAAATTATTGCCGCTGGTTCTGGTGAAAGTTGTTGTAAGATCTACACCCACCCAGCCGGTAACATTTGCATTTAATGTACCACTAAAAACAAGGGTATAACCTGCTGTGCTGTACACAGCAGTATTTGAAGTGAAACTTGCGGTGGCTGGAGGTACTTCTTTCAGATAGATATTGTAGTTGGTTACGGCAGGCACAGCACCTACAACAAATACACTGAGATCAATGTGATTAATAGCAGTTGCACCGCTGGTAAAATTTGTGGCTCCAATTTCTGTTTCAGTGTAGATACTTTCACTTACATGATACAGGCTTTGGCCTATCGCTACATTTGTTGACTGGCCGGGGTTTGCCGTTATCTGTACCGTTTGAGAAAAAGATGGCAACTGAAAAACAGTTACAAAAAAGAATAGTAAGCTTAGGTTGAGGTGTAAATATTTTCTCATAATTGGGGATTTAGTTGGGTTGTAAGATAAATATTTTTTGTGATGTTTTATGATGTCGTTCATGATATTTTTTAAAATAACAAGATAGTTGTTTAGATACCCGGCTACACTGTTATTTCAATCATCATATTTCCTCAACTTTATTAAGTAATATAAAGATAGGTTTAGCAAGCTCACGGGTATGCAGTAAATTTGTGTTATATGGCTCATAAATATTCCAATAATTTAATTCATGAAACAAGTCCTTATTTGTTGCAACATGCCCACAATCCTGTAAACTGGTATGCTTGGGGGAAGGACGCATTGCAAAAAGCAAAAGATGAAAACAAAGTGATACTGGTAAGTAT
>JANLQY010000171.1:0-15617 GCA_031368105.1 Chitinophagaceae bacterium | reverse complement strand
ATACTTAGGATAAAAATAATAAGCGATAGAATAGATGTAACCTATATGTACAATAAAATAGGCTTGCAATTGGAATGTCCATATTATTTCTCTCATTATACCTGAGAAAAATGCACCAGACCATAAACCCCAAAAAAATAATTGGGTTATCCAAAAAGCAATATGGCGGTAAAGCTTGCCGGGCCACTTTTCTGTAAATATGAAATCATGCAAGGTCATAAGTAACAGCAGTTGAATTTATAATTGAAATTTCTTTGATTGCTTTGGGATTGTCTGATAAAAGCAGGTTTAACCTTATCCAGGTTTTTGATTTTTCTTTTACCAATTCAATTTCATAATCAGGTTTGTCATAATATTCCCTCAATCTGTTTTGTGCCTTTGCTACTAATAAAGGCCATTGATCATTTGCTGGTATCTTCTCTTTTAAATTAATGATAGTTAAATCTACAGAGAGCCTGTTTGTTACTGCAATAATATGCAGGTATAATATACCTGATTCAGTTTCGGTATCATGTAAAAGAGTTATGCATTCATCAAGCAGTTTTACAATTACCATTGGCGCAATATATTTATTTTCCATCCTTCCGTTTATATGCATTTGTATTTCAATCGCACATTCTCTGTTTAGTTGTTCAAGAAAAATAAAATGCCGCACTTCTGTTATTTCTTTTTCTAATAGAACTAAATCACTGTCCGTTTCGTACAACGAATAACTCAGTACATCAGAGAGCTTTAATATCATAGAGGGTGCATTTATAAAACCCGATTGCATATCTATGTAAATGGCATCTAAAGACCTCAGCAGGAATTCAGGATGGATGCGGAACTTTTGTAATTGCATTTCATTCCTGCTTTTACTTTTCAATATTTGCAGGTTTTCCTTTTGTTGCAGGTACCAATCTTTTGATAGCTTAATACCTAAGGCAATGGTAGCAATAACCATTCCCCAGCGGGTATTGAAATTGCCCATTTCAATACGGTGCTGAAAAGTATTTGGGAAGTAACCCGTATAATATAAAAATATTTCAGCAGTAAAGTAATTTATAAATGTACCGGCAATATACAGCAGTAAAAAACCAACTATAAAGCGGAAATATTTATTTTTCTTTATGATTTTTGGTAGTAAATAATAAATAAAAAAGTAAGTAGTTGCAATAAAAACAGGGGCAAAGCAACACAGGTTCATCAAGGCGATATAATATGTTTTAAGTACAAAGAACTCATCATAGGTTTTGGGTGGAATGCTTTGCAGGTAAAAGTAAATACAGTAAATCAACCAAAACGTAAGGTGTCTTTTTACTCTGTATGAAGTCTTGTTGGAAAATATAAAATCATATCCTTTCATATTACTGATTCTACTTTAAAATTAGCCATCCCTTTACAGATTTCAAAGGATAAGCTATTGATAAAATGCAGAAAGCACTTTTCCGTCGACGAATGGCGTCCGTCTACAACCAATTGATATCATTGCCCAAAATAATGTGTATTACTACACAATGCCTCATTCAGGCTAAAATGAAAAAATATGCCCGGTGGCGATTATAGTTTTATTCCTGAAATTTTTATCAAGCACAATTAAAATTTTACAACAATGAAAAAATTATCTTTTGCCATTGTGGTTGTTCTTTTAACGGCTTGGCAACAAAAGTTTTTGTAAGCACAGGAAGTTGCAACCAACCTTTTTATAGAATCAGCCATCACGGGAGATACTTGTAATACAACAAAAAGTGATGTTGACAAAGAAGCAGTCAATCATTTCCAAAGAAATTTTAAAACAGCAATGGATGCAAAATGAATGACGCTCAAAGATGGTTTTATTGTAAGGTAAAAAAGCAATGTTATCGTGGAAAGGGGTTTTTACAATTCCAACGGAACAGTTGCTGGTACTTTAAAAGGATATACATCTGATAAAATGACTGATGAAATCCTCCGCATGGTTAAAGGCAGTTACAAGGGCTATGCAATTACTTATGTAGATGAAGCGGAAATTGTAAAAGTACCACGAACAACAGCATACATTGTTCACCTGCAGGGAAATGAAGATTTGAAAGTAGTGGGTATTTGCGATGATGAAATGGATGTGCTGTTTGACAGTGAGAAAAATGCTGCAAACCCAAAACGCTTCTGAATAATACTTGGATACATCTGTTATTGCACCAAGCAATAATAAAATACCAAAAAGAAGATTAGATGATGTTCCTGATAATAATGCTGTGCTTGCAAAAAAAAAAAACTAAAAACCTTCTCTACCGCAGGCCGTTTCAGAAAGTCAATAGCAATTTATTTTTAACTATAAAATTTAACATCATGAAATCTTCAATCAAACTTTCCGCTAAATGGTTGCTGCCATTATGCCTCACCTTCTTGACTTTTATTTCTTGTAAAAAGGAATATACATTAAAGAACGAACCAACAAAAACTGCAACCTTAAATAGGTCTGATCCGGAAACGATGTACAACACATTCAAAGGACCAGAGGTAGCAGTGGGAAATGGATATGCCCGTACTTTTATTATGAGGAGCCATACAGGTGTGCCCCAGGAATTGGGTGTGGTTTTTACAGACGAAGCACTATCTGGTTTGCCTGCTACCAATACCCCGTATGTCTTGGATTTCCATCCGAAAGCATTAGAGTCAACCCTATTTCAACATGTTGCATTAGGTTGGAGTGCTAATGGCCATCCGCTTCCCGGAACATTCATTGCGTCTCATTTTGATGTTCGGTTTTTTATGATGGGTCTAGAAGACAGGCTTGCAATTCCTCCACCTCCAGCACCGGCTCTTTACGTTCTTCCGCCAACAGGACATATGCCTGTTAATTATTTTTCGGATGTTCCCGGATCCCTAATTGGTATGCACTGGACAGACAAAAGTTTTGTAGCCGGTGTACCTGTAGATTATACAATGATATTAGGCTCCTACAATGGCAAGTTCACCTTTATTTCTCCCATTGTGACACGGACAACGTTGGCAAATGGAGCAAATGTATTGTTACCTTGGACACAACCCCAGTTATTTGCTGATCACGGATATTATCCTACAAGGTATAACATCTATGCAGACGACAAAAACCAGCATTACGTAACGCTTTCTGATTTTGTATGGAGATAGAAACCGCTTCTTTAATAAATGCAGGATTCGCTGAACCGAACACTTTACCCATCGGCGCAGGGGCGGCTGTGCCGATGGGGCATCGTTCAATGCAAGGCAGATGATTTTTTTATGAATCATATAAAACCGTTTGTTGAGTAACAAATTTTCCTGATTGTTCTTTTGCTATTTCGGTTAATGGAATGCTCATTTTTACTGCGTACTCATCAGCTGTTGAGCTAATGGTTAATTCATGTTTAGCTGGGTATAATATTGCCAGTCTTTTTTGTACATTTTTTAACCCGATACCATTTTTACCATAGTAGTGATTAGCTTCCAGTGGTTTGCTATTGCTCAGTTCAAATAAAAGTGTATTTTCTTCTACAATGATTTGTAATTTAATCCAGGGATGGCGGAGCATTTTACTGGCGCCATGTTTAAATGAATTCTCTACAAAAGGAATTAATAACAAAGGTGAAATGAGTTTGTTGCTGCAGTCACCTTTAATTGATATATTCAGT
Source organism: Chitinophagaceae bacterium (assembly GCA_031368105.1). Classification (GTDB taxonomy): domain Bacteria; phylum Bacteroidota; class Bacteroidia; order Chitinophagales; family Chitinophagaceae; genus Ferruginibacter. The sequence goes on along the minus strand of JANLQY010000171.1, from coordinate 12,006 downwards.
TTTAACCTGTCGCCATACCTCACTTTTTCCAGGTTGGTATAATCCTTTATCATTTTCAATTCTTTTTCCACAGCTAAAAATGAAGTGTTGCACTCATCTGTCATATAATGGAGTGTGTCCGAAAGGCTTTTCAATAGTTTAGGTCCCTTTGGTGATTTGTGCAGGATCAAAGAATAAATATTGTTTAAAGTATTAAAAAGGAAATGAGGGCTTACCTGGGCTTTCAGGAGGTTTAATTCTGATTGGCTGTTCTCCTTCATCAATACCAGTTTTTGTTCTTCTTTCAGGTACCATAATTTAAGCATTTTTATTGCCATAAACAGCAAACAAATAACAGGAGGGCCACCACTATTAATTAACATTACCAAATTGTACCACAAAATGACTGCAATTACTTCCTGTGGAGCATTCAGGCTATTTGAATACCAGAGTTGAAAATAACTTTTAATTACAAAAATCATTACGGTAAGAATAAAGATGCACAAATAAAATAACAGGTACTTTTTTTTTAGCAGATACAAGGGTAATAGAACATAAACAGTTAAATAGCAGAAAATAATATCAATACAAATAAATACCAATATTGGATTTACATTTAACATGAAGCTGACTGAATTTTCTTCATTGGTACCAGGACCATTTGGGGACATAAGATAGATGCCCAAATAAGCCAGATAATAAAATAACCCTCTCCCAACCCAAAAAATTAAATGGCGTTGTATTCTTATAATTGGTTTATCAGAAAACACAAGATCATAAATTTTCATATTCTTCTTTTTTTATAACTTCTTGTAGTGTAGTTACAGATAGTTCTATATCTCTTTTAATAATGGTATTTAAAACTATTTTAATCGCCTGTTCGTCTTCTTTAAAAAACTCAATCTGACACATATCATCATCAATTAAACTCATTTTCTTTTTTATGTTTTCAACAAAACTCTTCCAGTCTAAATGGTTGTAGTTTTTTTTACTATCCAGATCTGTATTTAAAATTAATTTGAGGTTTACCTTTTCAATTTCTACAATTATATTCAATTCGAGATGGCGGATTTCTTCTCCTTTTATTGTACTTGTAAGGCGCTGGAAAAACGAAAATAAAGCCATAGATCTAATATTACAGCCGCTGGCATCGCCTAAAATTTCAACATAAATGCAGAAATGTATGGGGTTACAAGATTTTTCAATATCAAGAAAATTATTAATTGCGTCAAGTTCTTTTTTCAGCGGTACCCATTCATCACTGCTGTCATACAAAATAAAGCTCAGTACATCTGAAAGTTTTAGCAAAGTTGCCGGCGCATCAGTTGAACCTTCAATTACTTTTTTGTATAGACCATCAAGGGAGTGATTGAGAAATGATGGATATATACCGGCTTTCTGAAACTGCACTTCATTTATTATTTTTTGTTTTGCAAGATTTATATTTTCTACATAACGCAGGTACCAGATTTTTGAAAATTTAATTCCCATTGCAAGCATGCTAATGGTCAGCACATGGGATGTATTAATAAAAGCCATACCAAAATAGTCTCTGAAACCTGTTAATGACATGGGTTTGCCAAAAAAAATTTTAGACTGCAGCATGGTTATAACATAAATGGCAGCAAAGAATATTATTTCCAGTGCTATAAAGCCTATTATAAATCCCTTGTACTTCTTTTTTTCTAAATACGAAGGCAGTAAATATGAAAGGCATATGTATGTTGAAAAGATGCAGCTGGGAAAATATAAACAAAGGCTTGCAAGCGCTACCATGTACTTATTTTGCATCGGCACTATGCTTTGAATATAAAAACCAACGCATAGTATGATCCAAAAACTTATATGTCTTGCCAGGCGCTGCCGGAGTTTATTACCAAATATAAATTCTTGGACATTCATTGTTCACCTTCTTGTTATAAAATTATAATTCACTTTACGCATTTCAAAGTATAATCGACGTGTAAAATTCAGAAAGCAGTTTTCCGGCGACGAATGGCATCCGTCTACACCCAATTTACATCATTAGCGCAGGAGGTGTAAGTATCTGCACTTTTATCCATTTGAGCTATAATAAAAAAATACAAGGTATTGGCGATATAGTTTTGTTGCAGAAAGAAATCAAATAAATCAACAATTAAAATAAAAAACAATGAAAAAATTAATTTTCGCCATTGCGGTTGTTATTTTCACAACTCTGGCAGTAACTAACACAATACAGGCTCAAAAAATAAACAGCAGCCCATTGATGGAAGACGCAATTGCTTCTGCAAATGAAATGTCGTCAGATAATAATGTGAACACAATTAGTAAAGACGATGTGAACCAAAAAGCGCTGCGCCATTTTGAAAGAAAATTCAAAACTGCAAAGGATGCAAAATGGACTACACTGAAAGATGGTTTTATGGCAAGGTTTAAAGACAATGATATAATCGAAAGGGTGTTTTACCATGCCAATGGAAACCTTGCTGGTACACTGAAAGGGTATAATGCCGATAAAATGCTGGAGGAAATACGCAGCATCATTAAAGGGAATTACAATGGCTATGCAATTACCTATGTGGATGAAGCAGAAGTTGTAAATGTACCCGGCACAACTGCATACATTGTACACCTGCGGGGAGTGGAAGATTTGAAAGTAGTAAGAGTAATCGATGGAGAAATAGACGTACTTTTTGACAGTGAAAAAAATATAAATAATCCAAAACGGTTTTAAAAATACCGGTTACTCTTTACCCAACCGCTAATTGCTGTCAGAAGTTTTATTATTGGTAATGTACAGACCCGGTTTTTACCGGGTCTTTTTTTAAACTAATGACCGTGAAATTCGATGGTTTATTTTAGCAACAGCCGCTTAATATCTTCCCATGAATCAACCCTTATATGATTTTTATTATCATGCCCAAAATTATGCGGCTGTGTAAACAAAATTGTTTGCCCTTTAAACGGATCAAGGTTCCTGAAGTAATCATCAATCATGATGTCGCCACGGATCACTGTTTTTAATCCGCAAAAAACAATTTGTTTCCAGGAGATAAAAGGAAAATGTTCACCCAGCCATTCATGTTTTTCAGTAAGGCTGTTAGGAAATTCCATTGCTGCCGAAACAATGAAGAGTTCATATTTTTTATTCAGCTCTTTTACAGCATCAACACTTCCTTCCATTAAAGGGGCATTTCTGAAAAAGCCCTTTGAGTTTACATACACCCTTTCATTTTTAAAAACTTCTGCTTCCTGTTTGCCCATCAAATTTTCCATCGGCTGGCGAAAGCCAAATTCTTTTTCTTCATAATTTAAAAACTGCTCATACACATTTGCCAGTACACCATCCATATCTACGATGAGCCGTTTTGGTAAAATTTCCATTTGTTATTGTATTTATTGCCGTGCAAATTTACAAATTACTTGCAACCATTTGTATCATTCGCTGCCGGGCATAAACACTACGAATAATTTTTTAGTGAGTGGTAATAAGATGATAAGGTGATAGTACTGTTATCACTGCATTGGCATTTGCATTCAGTGAGTACACGGTAATATCAGAACTAACAGTTACCGTTGCGTTATTAATCACAGTGTTGGAATGTACCCCCGGCACCTGCTGGCAACTCCAGTTAGCAGCATCTTCCCAGTTATTTGTTCCGCCAAGTCCTGTCCAGGTATTTACTGGGCAACTGGCAGGCTGAATAAGGATTTTATAATCTTCCGTTTCACCATTAGTAAAATGCGTACAGGCATCAGAGGGGGTAAACCAGTAATCTGCTGTTGATCTGATCCTCATTATAGTAAAGCCAGCAATGGCATTGGATGGAATGCTGATACTATCCGTAAGTATGGAACCGCAATCATTACGGATCATGGTGAATTCCGATCTCCCCAATATGCCGTCATGATTAAAGTCTATCCATACCCCTACATGCCCGGGATTATTTGCGATGCATCCTGCTTCTACATGGATGGGTACAAATGAGTTGGCACTAGCGGTTGTGCTGAGTGGCCCTTGGGTAAAATCGCCATACCCACCTGTAGAACATGCAGTAGTGGTATCTATACTGCCAAACACCACCCTTGTGATAACATCGCCACTGCTGCATACCGAACTGCTGGTAGGTGTACATACGGTTAGGTCTGCAATGTTTACAAGATAGTCTTCTGTTTCACCATTTGGAAAAGCTGAACAGGAATTAGCACTGTCTAATAAAATATTGTACCTCTCCCTAAACCTTATCCTGGTAATACCAAGCGGAGCATTAGCTGGTATTAATAATTGTTTGGAAAGAGTAATACCATTGCCTGATCCCATATAATAATATTCACCCGGATCGAATAATCCATTACGGTCAAAATCAATCCATGCTGCTGCATATTGAGTGCCTCCCGGCCCAACGGTAACGGCAACATTGTTGAAGCCACGATAGATAGTGGCTGCCGGGATACTGTCGGTGTAATCAATATTTCCACCCAGTGAACAATCTGACGTTTTACTAAAGGAACCGATACTGACTTTTGAAATGTAATCGCTTTGGCTGCAATCGGAATTTGCAGGTTTACAATAACATTGAAGCAATGTTTTAATAATAATTTTTACCGGCAAAGAAAAACTGGAGTCGCCTGAGCAACGGATTTTCCTTCTGTAAAAACTGGTACTGCCCTGGTAAACCACACAAGTTAAATTTGTTTTACCGGCTACATCCTGCCATACAATACTATCCTGTGATGATTGCCATTGATAAGTAAGCCCTGCAAACCCGGCAGTGGAACCAGTTACAGAAAGCGAAATTGAATCGGTGGAACAGGCAGCTGAAATAGCCGATACGGTATTGCCGCCAGCTGGAGTACCGGTGCAGGCAGCAGGAATAAGTATTTTGATAAGATAATCTTCTGTTTCCCCATAGTTAAAATAAGTACAGGCATCGATGTTGCTTAAATTCGTTTTATATTTTTGCCGTACCCTCATTTTAGTAAAGCCAGGTGTGGCATCTGCAGGTACATTTATTAAACTGCTCACAGTAATACCATCACCAGAACCAATATAGCTGTATTCACTTGTTTCAAAAATACTGTTGCGGTTATAATCGATCCACACAGCAACATACATCTGGCCGGAATGAGAAGTTGTTACGCCTATTGGGGTACTGATGCCCGTATAAAGTGGAATGGCAGCTATGTTGGTTGAATAATCCCTGTACCCATTTACAGAACAGAAAGAATAATTGTTCAACGTGTCAATACTTACTTTCCTGATAAAAGAACCCGTACTGCAAATGGAAGCAGGTGGGATACAATAGCAGGTTGCAATTTGTTTTAGGGTAATCAATTTTGGAATGGATGTATTGGAAGCAGCGCCGCAATAAATAATTCTCCGGTAATATTGGGCAATGGTTTGTGATGTGATCAATGAGTCATCGGAAACTGTCCCAATATTTCCCCAAATAATATTATCTGTGGAAGATTGCCATTGGTAACTAAGGCCCGATACAGCAGATGTAGCACCGGCAATGGACAAATTAAAACTTACACCGCTGCAAATACTATCCACATTCGCTGTAGTGGTGCCAGCATCAGGTATGCCACTACAGGCCGGGGTTTGTGCTGTTGCTGATAAAAAAATAAATGAGAATAAAAAAAAGCTGCTTACGAATTTATACATACTATAAATAGTTTTAGGGTAGGGTTTGAATGTAATTTACAATAACCAATTTAAACTGACAAAATAGTTTGTTTAAATTATTGCAACTATTATACCTGATTATTAGTTGAGCGGTAAAAAATAAGTTAAGTAAAAATAAAAATTGCAATCAATGAATCCTGTCACCCCTTACTTCCAAAGTTGCAATCATTTCCCTTTCAAAGTCCAGCCACTCTTTCCAGCGCCTGCGTACTTTTTCTTTTGGTAAATAATGTTCGGCAAGGGTGATAAATAAAGTGTAGTGCCCGGCTTCGCTTTCCATAAATTTTCTGTAAAAATTTCTCATGTATTCATCATCCAAATTTTCACTCAGGCGTTTAAAGCGTTCACAACTTCTGGCTTCTATCAATGCCATGGTGAGCAGGCGTTCGAGAAAGCGGTCTTCCACGCTGCCGTCTTTTTTTTGAAACTCCAGCAGCTTGTTTACATAATCGTCTTTGCGCTGCTTGCCCAGTTGAAGATTTCTTTTTTTCAACTCCGTTAATACCATCCTGAAATGTCCCCATTCTTCTGTAACAATGGTTGCCAGTTCTTCCACCATTTCAACTTTGTCGGGATACCGCTGTATCAGCGAAATGCAGGTGGTGGCTGCTTTCTGTTCGCAATAAGCATGGTCGGTTAATATTTCTTCCAGCTGCATTCCGGCAAGGTTTACCCAGCGTGGGTCGGTGGGCAGTTGCAGGCCGAGGATATTTTTTACATCTTGGTTTTGTATTTCCATCAGGCAAAAATAAACCTTCCATTTTGTTTTGATAGTTTGCTTTTGCTTAAATTACGTCACAATTTTTTTTATGAGAATCTTGCCACTACTAATTTCTTCTGCAGTTACCGCCGGGCTGGTGTTTATACTGAATACCACCACCGTTTTGCCTGCACCATTTGGTAAACTGCTGAGTCCCCAGCATGGAGTTTGGCAAAATGCGGAAAATGCAAATGCTGATTTTAATGCTGACTTAAATTTTCCCCAGTTAAAAGGAAAAGTGGATGTGTATTTTGATGAAAGGCTGGTGCCGCATGTTTTTGCAGAGCAGGAAAGCGATGTTTATTTTGTGCAGGGTTATCTTCATGCAAAATTCAGGCTGTGGCAAATGGAACTGCAGACACATGCCGCTGCCGGAAGGGCAAGTGAAATTATTGGAGCCAAAGCATTGGCACATGACCGTGGGTTCAGGCGGTTGGGTATGGGCTATGCGGCAGAGATATCTTTAAAAGAAATGGAAAAAGATCCGGATACCAAAGCTACCTGCGATGCCTACACTGACGGCGTAAATGCCTACATCAGTTCATTAACCGAAAGCAGCCTGCCAATAGAATATAAATTGATTGGTTATCATCCTGAGCCATGGACCAATTTAAAAACAGCGCTGTTTTTAAAATACATGTCTTTCGACCTGGCAGGCGGTGACGATGATTTTAAAATGACTAACGCCAAAAATTATTTTAGTAAAGGAGATTTTGATTTACTGTATCCGTTAAAACAAGATTCACTGGATCCAATAATACCAAAAGCCACTTTGTATGATACTGCACATGTAAAAGTGAAAGCCCCGGCTGCAGCGGATTCTATTTATTTCAATAGCAAAGATTTACTGGCTTTTAAACAGGACGAACCCGACAGGGGCAATGGCAGCAACAACTGGGCTGTGAGTGGAAAGAAAACAACAACTGGCTCACCTATTTTGTGCAACGATCCACACCTTGGACTAAATCTTCCATCACTCTGGTTTGAAATGCAATTGAGCACTCCTTCATTCAATGCTTATGGCGCTACCTTTCCGGGAGCACCCAGTGTGATCATTGGCTACAATGATTCCTGCGCTTTTGGTTTTACCAATGGAGGAAGGGATGTGAAAGATTATTATAAAATCCAGTTTAAAGATGATACAAGAAAAGAATATTTATTTAACAATGAATGGAAACCAACCGATTTTAGAATTGAAAAAATAAAAGTAAAAGGCGGCCCTGATTTTATTGATACTGTTGCGTACACTTTGTTTGGCCCGGTGATGTATGACAAGAGTTTTACCGACAGTGCAAAAACAAATAATAAATATTATGCTCTCCGCTGGACAGCACATGACCCAAGCAATGAGCTGAAAATATTTTATCAACTGAACAGGGCAAAAAATTACGCAGACTACAATGTTGCGGTAGTGAACCTGCATACACCCGGACAAAACTGTGCCTTTGCCTGCAAGAGCGGCGATATTGCCATTCGTACACAGGGCGACTGGCCGGCTAAATGGAAAGGCCAGGGCGACTTTGTAATGCCCGGCACCGACAGCAGTTACCTGTGGCAGGGAATGATACCGATGAATGAAACACCTTTTCAATACAATCCTGCAAGGGGCTTTATCAGCAGCGCCAATCAAAAGCCCGCCGACAGTACTTATCCTTATTATCTCGGAAGAAATTATCCCATCTATCGTGGGAAAATTATCAACCGTTTGCTGGCAGATTCCAATAAATTTTCGGTGGATGATATGAAGGCATTGCAGACAAATAACTACGATCCGTTTGCAGAAGAAGCAAGGCCAATATTTTTAAAAAATATGAAAGAAGCGGAGCTGGATGACAATGAAAAAAAATATTTTGAGTTATTAAAAAACTGGAACCTCAGCAATGATGTGGATTCAAAAGGAGCTACTGTTTTTAATGTGCTGTGGTACAATTTTGATAAAGAAGTTTTTGATGATGAATTTAAAAATGCACCCGAAGTAATCATGCATCCTTTTGAAAGCAGTTTGCTGGAAGGCGTGTTAAAAGATTCTGCTTATAAATTTTTAGATAATATTGAAACAACACAAAAAGAAATGCTGGCAGATGTGGTAACTGCAGCATTTAAAAAATCAGTGACGGAGTTAAAGAAAATTGAGAGCGAGGGAAAATTGGAATGGGCAAAATTTAAAGGTACGCATGTAACGCATCTAACCAAACTGGCACCATTCAGCAGGATGGATCTTCCAATCGGCGGTGGCAAACACAGTATCAACGCAGCCAGGGAAGATCATGGGCCAAGCTGGCGGATGATTGTAAGCCTTACGCCTGAAACCGAAGCCTATGGCGTGTATCCGGGCGGACAAAGCGGCAACCCCGGCAGCAAATATTATGATGATTTTATTGACCAGTGGGTGCAGGGCAAATACTATACATTGTGGATGATGACCAAAGAAGAAGTGAATAGTAAAAAGGTAAAATGGAAGATGAGTTTTAAGAAAAGTTTATTTGGTGATTTGAAGATTTGATGATTGCGAAGCTCTTTTTAAAAAACAAACAATAAAATAATTCAGTAATAAAATATAAACAACAAATGAAATTTTTTATCTCCATCATATTGATCGCTTTACTCAGCCTTGCGGCCTGTTTATATTTCCCCTGGTGGAGCATTGCCATTGTTGCATTTGTTGTAGCTGCAGCTATTCCTCAAAAACCAGGTAAAGCTTTTCTTGCCGGTTTCACTGCATTGTTTTTATTGTGGGGCAGTTTGTCCTGGTATATCAGCAGCAACAATCAACATTTGCTGGCGCATAAAGTTTCTTTATTAATTTTAAAAATGGACGCGCCTTACTTATTGATAACAGTCACAGCTTTGATAGGTGCGTTGGTGGCGGGTTTGGCTGCACTCTCCGGCAGCTTTGTTAGAAAAAGCAATTAACATTTTTAACTTTAGTTTTTTAGTAACAATATCCCAGCTAATTTGAGCAGGTATATAAAATAAATTATGAGAAAATTTTTACTGCTTCTTTCTATCATTATATCCCTTCATTCTTCAGCACAAAAAATTCACGGAATAATTTTTAACGACAAAGGTGATTTACTTCCTTACTCGTCCGTTACTATCAAGGGTACCAGTATTGGTGCCAGCGCTAATAACCGGGCCAAGTATACCATTGCAGTTAAGCCCGGCACTTACACCGTAGTGTGCCAGCACATTGGTTTTGCCACACAGGAAAAAACAGTGAGCGTAAAAGATCAGAATGAAGAACTGATGTTTTTTTTAAACGAACAAAAACTGGTACTGAAAGAAGTGATCGTAAAAAGTGGAGGAGAAGATCCGGCTTATCAAATCATCCGGCAGGCAATAAAAAAACGACCTGAATACAACAAAGAAGTAAATGCTTTTACCTGCGACCTTTATACCAAAGACATGATCAAACTCCGCCGCCTGCCCAAGCGGATTCTCGGACAAAAAATTCCTGACGAAGACAGGAAAGATATGGGGCTTGATACCACTGGTGTTGGCATCATTTACCTCTCAGAATCCATTGGAAAAGTGGCGGCACAAAAACCTGGTAAGTTTAAACTGGAAGTAAAGAGCAGCAGGGTAAGCGGCAGTGATGGTTTTGGTTTTTCCTTTCCAACTTTTATCAGTCTCTATCAAAATAATGTGATCCTGTTTACACAAAAATTAAACCCACGTGGTTTTATTTCACCCATTGCTGATGGCGCTTTAAATTTTTATAAATACAAATACCTCGGCAGTTTTTGGGAAGATGGAAAAGAGATTAACAGCATCCGCATAACACCCAAAAGAAGCTACGAGCCTTTGTTTTCGGGCATTATCAATATCAGTGAAAACGACTGGCGTATCTACAGCCTCGACCTCTTGCTCACAAAAAAATCGCAGCTGGAAATAATTGATACGCTGCAGATCACCCAGTTTCATGTGCCGGTTACCAGTGATACCTGGCGGGTAAAAAATCAGCTGATCCATTTTAGTTTCAGCCAGCTTGGTATAGATGCGGTTGGCAATTTTGTAAATGTTTATTCTAACTACAACCTGCAGCCAATATTTGCAAAAGGATTTTTTGATAATGTAATAATGAAGTACGACACCGGTGTAAATAAAAAACCAAAAACTTACTGGGACAGCATTAGGCCAATGCCACTGGAAAGAGAAGAAGTAAAAGACTATATCGTAAAAGACAGTATATTTCAGGTGCATAAAGATTCTGCTAAAAGCCAGCTCACTGCCGATGTGCTGAATGCAAAGCAGGGTAAAATAAAACCGTTGGATATTTTCTGGAACGGTATCAACAGAACACACTATACAAAAGATGGATCTTCCAGTTGGTCACTGGATGGCCTGGCAAAAGGAATGGAATATAATCCTGCAGAAGGGGTAGTAGTAAACGTTACCGGCGGATATAACAAGTACCTTAAAAAATCGAAAAGCAATTTATCTATACAACCCAACCTGCGCTATGGTTTCAGCAACCAGCACCTCAATGGATGGGTGCAGGTAAATTTGCGGACGAGGGATTTTGAACCGGAAGGAAAACTGAAAAGGGAAAGCTGGACCTTTGCCGCTGGCAGCAGGGTTACACAATTCAACAGGGAAAGCCCCATCCTGCCGCTTATCAATACCATCAGTACGTTGTTTTACGGGGATAATTTTATGAAGACCTACGAAAATGTTTTTGGTGAAATTGGTTTTGCCAAACGCTATGAAAATGGTTTACGCCTTGGTGTAAATGCTTTGTATGAAAACAGAAAGCCGATTGACAATACTACCAAATTCACTCTCTTCAAAAAAGACAGCAGCAATATCACCCCCAACTATCCTTACGACCGGATCAGTTCACAATTTACACCACACCAGGCACTGGTGCTAAGCTTCGACGTTAGTTTCAGGCCCGGACAAAAATACATCCAGTTTCCCAACAGTAAAATGGCAATTGGTTCTAAATATCCAACCTTTAATTTGAATTATACCAAAGGCATCAACAATGTTTTTGGCAGCGATGTAAACTTTGATAAATGGAAATTTACTGTTTATGACGACCTTAATTTCAAGATTGGCGGCTTGCTGAAATACCGTATTGGCATAGGGGGTTTTCTCAATGACAAAAGTGTTTTTATTCAGGATTTTCAGCACTTCAATGGTAACCTTACAGCCGCAGCCAGTGAGTATGTCAACAGCTTTCAGCTGGTAAGTTATTATGCCAACAGCACTACCGCAACATTTTATGCACTGGCTCATTTGGAGCATCATTTTAACGGGTTACTCACCAATAAAATCCCTTATTTCAGGCAGCTCAACTGGCACCTGGTGGCGGGTACCAATACATTTTATGTAAATGAAAAAAGCAACCATGTAGAAGTATTCGTTGGGATAGAAAATATCTTAAAAATTTTCCGGGTCGATTTTGTAGCCGGGTATGATAATGGCAGGCAAAGCAGGACAGCCCTGCGTATTGGCTTCGGTGGCCTCATCGGCGGCAACATGAGTGTGAATGGCAAAGGAGGTAATGTGTCATTTAGTTTTTAATTTTTTTTTGTTACCATCATTTGTTCTTTGTTCAATATCGTTGTGTCACTCACTTGTACTGCATACC
>JANLQY010000169.1:0-3260 GCA_031368105.1 Chitinophagaceae bacterium | reverse complement strand
GGTAATGAAAGTGATGTAGACCTGGTTGTAGATTTTGACCCAATAGACATAGCGCTGTATGCAGACAATTATTATGACTTCAAATTCTCCTTACAAAATATTCTGAAAAGACCCATTGATTTATTGGAAGATAAAGCCATCGGCAATCCATATTTCAGGCAAAACCTAAATCAGCAAAGACAACTTATTTATGGACATTGAAATTAAAGTATGGCTATAAAAATGCTGTGAAGAGTTTATTCTCAAATCATAATCAACAACAAAACTTCCTTCACCAATCATCATTTATCTACCCTCCCTGCATTGCATAAAATGAAAATGTATTATCTTGTAATCGCTAAATGAAAACAACAAATTCACTCATCATTTTTTGCAAAGCAGCCTTATTTACAGCCATCATTTTATGCTCCACTGTACAGGCGCAAATATGCAGCGGCAGCCTCGGCGATGCAGTGGTAAATGTTACATTTGGTTCAGGAGGTAGCGTAGGAAACCCATTGCCCGCCACCACCACTACCTACACTTTTTTTCCCAGCGACTGCCCCAGCGACGGCAGCTATACAATAGTAAGTTCCACCAATGCCTGCTTTGGCAATTCCTGGCATTCACTTGCACAAGACCACACCCCCGGTGATACCAATGGATATATGATGCTGGTAAATGCCTCCTTCAACCCCGGCGATTTTTATGTAGATACCGTAAGAGGATTGTGTGCCAGCACCACTTATGAGTTTAGTGCCTGGGTGGTAAACGTATTGTTGCCAGGCTCCTGCAGTTCCAATGGCATCGATCCCAAACTGGTATTCAATATTGAAACAACCACCGGGCAAATATTGGGTACTTACTCTACCGGCGATATAACGGAATCATCCAGTCCGCAATGGAAACAATACGGATTGTTTTTTACCACCCCTGCCAATACCAGCAATGTAGTGATACGCATTACCAACAGTGCCCCCGGCGGCTGTGGCAACGATCTTGCGCTGGATGATATTACCTTTCGTCCCTGTGGCCCAACAGTAAATGCCACCGTAAATATCAATCAAACAACAATTGATTTTTGTAAAACAAACCAAGTTGCCATGGCAGTATTATCAGCCATTATAGGTATTGGTTACATAGCCCCGTTAGTGCAGTGGCAGCAAAGTCTGGACAATGGATCAACATGGACAGATATAGCAGGAGCTGTTACTAATAATTATCTATTCAGTAAATCGGCAATAGGTAATTACCAGTACCGTTTAACAGTTGCAGAAGGCAGCAACATCACCCAGAGTAATTGCAGGGTGGCATCTAATGTGGTAAAGATTACCATTCATGATCTGCCTGCAGTAACGGCTCAAAGCAATAGCCCAGTCTGTGAAAATAAATCGCTGGAGCTTACAGCAGCAGGTGCTGCCACTTATAGCTGGACAGGCCCGGCTGGTTTCACTTCCCAGTTGCCAATGCCTTCTTTTGCAGCGCCGGCAAATGCCGGCGGACAATACACTGTGGTGGGTAAAGATGAGTTTGGTTGTAGCAATACAAGTTCAGTGATGGCATCCGTATTTGCTAACCCTTTAGCAGTGGTAAGCAGCAATCAAAGTATTTGCAGTGGAGATTCTGTTCGTTTATCCGCCAGCGGCGGAGACAGTTATTTATGGTCACCAGCTGTAGGTTTATCTGCTGTAGATATTGCTGCTCCATCCGCCAGTCCGGCGCAAACAACTTTGTACACGGTGGCTGTCACCAATGGTACTGCCTGCACAGATACTGCCACCGTAAAACTAACGGTATGGCAAAAGCCATTTGCTTCTGCCGGTGCAGATAAAGTAGTATTAGAAAATGTTCCGGTAACACTGCAGGGCATTGCCGGCGGATCGGAAATAACTTATTTCTGGACACCGGCTTATTTTTTAAATGATGCTTCACTGCTGCAGCCAGCCTGCAATGCAGCTAATGATACTTCCTATACACTGCATGTGGTATCGGGTGTTGGCTGCGGTATTACCACAGATGTAGTGATTGTAAAAGTGTTTAAAGAGTTATACATACCCAATGCTTTTACGCCCAATAACAATGGTAAAAATGATACCTGGCATATAGAAGCATTGCTGGCTTTTCCTGAAGCAACGATATCAGTGTACAATCGTTTTGGTCAAAAAATATATGAAGGCAACGGCGGCAGTACCGGCTGGGATGGTACCTTCAAAGGCCAGCCGCAAGATTCCGGCGCTTATGTGTATTTGATAGATTTTAAAAACAAACGTCCTGTAAAGAAAGGCTGGGTAATGCTTATACGGTAGATTTTAAGCCATTATCATTTTAATAAAAATAATAAATTAGGCACTTAAGTATAAGCCCTGCATTGCAGGTTTTAGTTCTCATCAGTAACTGGATAAGCCGCCTCTTTTTCTCCGGTCCCGATGAAATCGGGATTGAAAAAATGCGAAGCATATTTTTTCAAAGTTGAAAAAGTAGCGGTGTTCCAGTTACGCAGCCTGCCGGCTGTGGAGGCAAAACCAATGAATTTATAACAACTTACGTAATACAAAACAGGTAATTAAAATTATCCTAAACACATTAACCTGGCTTTATGAAGGGTTGGTATAATTTTAGCCCTGTTAAAATAAAAAAAATCTATGCAGATAAAAAATGTTTTTTTCGTTGTGCTGTTGTTTGCTGCAATACCAGCAATAGCCCAGAAAAAAAGTAAAATAGAAACTGACCATGAAAGCTTCTTCCGCTTTGGTGCCAAGGCTGGGGTTAACATCAATAAAATAACCGGGCAGTCTTACAAGTCAGGATTTAATTATAACTACCAGGTGGGTGGTTTTATGCAATTCAATTTAAGCAAGCGTTTCGGCATCCAGCCCGAAATTAATTTAGTGCAGTCTTCCTCAGAATTTACAAATGATGCCACTGATATTTATGATGATCTTTTCAGGAGCGGCAGCCAAAAAAATGCTACGCTTAACCGGCTGGAAATACCTTTGTTGCTAAACATCAATGTAGGGGAAAGCAAACATGTGAAGCTCCAGTTTGGCCCGGCTTACGGGGCAGTGCTGAGCCAAACGATTGACAGCCTGAAAACAAATGGCAACCTTTTTAAAAACAACGACTGGAGCGCCATTGGCGGTTTATGGATACAATTGCCATTTATAAATATTGGCGGTCGGTATAAATATGGATTAACAAATATTAATGGAATAGACAACAGGCAAACCTGGAAGAGCCAGGCAATACAAATATTTGTTGGCGTTACTTTTTGAGATAAGTAA
>JANLQY010000107.1:0-41912 GCA_031368105.1 Chitinophagaceae bacterium | reverse complement strand
ATTTACCCTGCTTACACTTGGCCAAAATTTACCCTCTTTTACATAAGGCAAAGGAAAAGCAGCCTGCTCACGGGTGTATGGCTTTGTCCATTCCGTTCCACAAATTACCAACTGTGTATGCGGCGCATTTTTCAACACATTATCTTTCTTATCTGCCTCGCCATTTTCAATTGATTTTATTTCAAGGTAAATACTGATCAGTGCATTGCAAAAACGATCAAGCTCAGCTTTGTCTTCGCTTTCTGTTGGCTCAATCATCAATGTGCCTGCTACCGGGAAAGAAAGGGTAGGGGCATGAAACCCGTAATCCATAAGCCTTTTAGCCACATCTTCCGCTTCGATGCCAGCACTTATTTTAAATGGACGCAAGTCAACAATAAACTCATGAGCAGCCGTTCCATTTTTGCCGGTGTACAATATCTTGTAATATTTTTCCAGTCTTGTCTTCATGTAGTTTGCATTTAAAATGGCATACTCCGTTGCTTTGCGGATGCCATTTGCTCCCAGCATTTTTATGTAAGCATAGCTGATGAGTAAGATACTGGCGCTTCCATAAGGTGCTGCACTTACCGCAGTTGTTTTACCATGAAGTGCCGGCTGCAATGAATGTCCCGGAAGGAAAGGAACCAGTTGCTCTGCCACACAGATTGGCCCTACACCAGGCCCGCCACCACCATGCGGTATGGCAAATGTTTTATGCAAGTTTAAATGACATACATCAGCACCAATCATGCCGGGGCTTGTCAACCCAACCTGTGCATTCATGTTAGCTCCATCCATGTACACCTGCCCGCCATACTGGTGAATGGTGCTGCAAATTTCTTTGATGCTTTCTTCAAACACACCATGTGTGGAAGGGTAAGTAACCATCAACCCGGCAAGGTCACTGTTATGCTCAGCCGCTTTTGCTTTCAGGTCTTCTACGTCAATATTACCTGCTTCATCGCATTTGGTCACCACCACTTTCATGCCTGCCATTACTGCACTGGCAGGGTTGGTGCCATGTGCTGAAACCGGTATCAGCACCACGTTGCGGTGTGCTTCGCCCCTTGATGCATGGTATGCCCTGATGGTGAGTAATCCTGCATATTCACCCTGTGCACCACTGTTAGGCTGCAAAGAGGTAGCCGCAAAACCGGTGATGGCACTCAGGTAATTTTCCAGTTCTTTAATGATCTGCTGGTAGCCTTGTGTTTGTGATGAAGGTGCAAAAGGGTGCAGCTTGCTGAACTCCGGCCAACTCACAGGAACCAGTTCTGTAGCAGCATTCAGCTTCATGGTGCAACTGCCCAGGCTGATCATGGAAGTATTTAAACTCAGGTCTTTGTTCTCTAAAAATTTAATGTACCGCATCATCTGGCTTTCGCTGTGATGGGTATTGAATACCGGGTGCTGTAAAAAAGAAGAAGTTCTTGTTAAAGCAAAAGGAATATTTTCTAACGTATCATCCGAATGAAAAGTAGCCGATGCGGTATCAATATTGATGGAGCTGGCAAACACATCCAGTATCCTCAGGATATCTTTTTGTGTGGTTGTTTCATCAATTGAAATACCAACAATATTATCAAAGTAATTAAAATTTATTTCTTTTGATTCTGCAATTTTTTTAATGGCTGCAGTTGCTTTTACTTTTACAGCAAGTGTATCAAAATAATAAGCGTTTACATTTTCAAAACCCAGTTCATCCAGCTCCTCACTCAGTGTTTGCGCCAGGATACTTACCCTTTTTGCAATATTTTTTAAACCTCTTGCACCATGATAAATGGCATACATCGCAGCCATGTTACTCAGCAATGCCTGTGCCGTACAAATGTTGCTGGTGGCCTTTTCACGGCGGATATGCTGCTCCCTTGTCTGCAGCGCCATGCGTAAACAGCGGTTGCCCTGTGCATCAATGCTTACGCCAATAATTCTTCCCGGAATATTTCTTTTAAACTCATCCGATGTGGCAAAGAAAGCAGCATGCGGCCCGCCAAAACCCATCGGCACACCAAAGCGTTGTGATGATCCAATCGCCACATCAGCACCCAGTTCACCCGGCGGTGTAAGCAATGTCAGTGCCAGCAAATCAGTCGCCATTACCACCATCGCATTTACAGTATGAGCCTGTTTAATAAACTCCCGGTAATCATTCACAGCGCCATTACTGTCGGGGTATTGAACGATTGCACCGAAGTATAATTCATCTAAAGCAGCCTTGCTGTAATTGCCCGTCACTAATTCTATTCCGATTGGTGCAGCCCTGGTGGCCAGCACTTCTTTTGTTTGTGCAAATATGTTTTCATCCACAAAAAATTTAGGAGCAGTAATATGGTCGTGGTTTTTATTTTTATGGTTGAACAGCATGGCCATTGCTTCTGCCGCCGCAGTGGCTTCATCCAGCAGGCTGGCATTGGCAATCGGCAAAGCAGTAAGATCACTCACCATGGTTTGAAAATTCAACAGGCTTTCCAAACGTCCCTGTGCAATCTCTGCCTGGTAAGGTGTGTATTGAGTGTACCAGCCTGGGTTTTCAAACACATTCCGCAGTATCACACTGGGTGTAATGGTATCATAATAACCCTGCCCGATATAAGTTTTGAACAGTTTATTTTTAGCTGCTATTTTTCTCAACTCTTCCAGGTAAGTAAACTCACTCACTGCAGCCGGTATATCCAAATCGCCTTTTATCCGGATAGCATCAGGGATGGTATTGCTGATCAATTCTTCCAGCGACTCCATGCCAATAACGGAAAGCATTGATTGGGTTTCATTTTCATTGGGGCCAATATGCCTGCCTGCAAATTCATTCTGCTGTTGCTCAAAAAGATTCATCGTATGCTACTATTGAAGTTTAAAAAAGTGCTGCAAAGTTAGGGTGATATCGGCTAAAATATCCAGCCGGTTTATCTGGAAACGAACGAATGTTAGTAACCGCTAGATAACACGTATAACGGGCTGGAAGTATTTTTGTTTTGTTACCGGCAGTTGTTTTTTATGGCGGCATCCTTGTGTCACTCACTTGTACTGCATATTTTCATGGCGGCACGTTTGATACTGCATTCCATTAATTATCTTCAATAAACTATCTGAGATAAATAATTTTAACATCCGGTTAAAAGCAAATACCAGTTTTCAGGAGCTGCTAATGCTGCAACTGTTTTATTTCTTTGTAAGGGATTAAGAAGTTGTTTGAGTTATTTAATACAACCCCGTCAGCGGTTACAAACCCTGACGGCGGTTGTAGTAGAAACTATAAAACATTTACACAACGCTGACGGGGCTAATAGCCGCCGTCAGGGTTGGCTGGTATTTTAATTAACTCAAACAGCTTCTAATACTTTCGCCATATTAATTTGTTGCTGCTGTATAAGTTGATGAAATACAAAGCAGTTATATTTTCAGGCTCACATCAAAAATAATATTGTTATCTTGGGCTCACCAAACCAACACTGCATGGTAAGATTTTTTATTTGTGTCCTATATTGTATTGCCTGTACCACCACTGCCAAAGCCCAAAAAATAACAGGGTCTGTAAAAGATACAAAGCAGCAGCCGGTGCCGGAAGCTACTGTTATCCTCCATCAGTTAAAAGATTCGTCCGTAGTAAAAATTAATGTGGCTGATAAAAACGGAAACTATATTTTTTCACACGTTTTGCCTGGCAGTTATTTTATTACCACCACCAATATTGGTTTTAGCAATGGAAATTCAGCAATCATTACAATAAAAAATAATGATGTTGATATCGCCCCGGTAGTAATACAAAAAAAAACTGCACAATTGGATGAAGTGGTGGTAACAGTAAAAAGGCCAATGATAGAGGTGAAGGCAGATAAAACAATTTTTAATGTGGAAGGCAGTATCAATGCGGTTGGTTCAGATGCAATGGAGCTGTTGCGTAAAGTACCCGGTGTGGTGGTGGACAGGGACGATAACATCATCATGAGCGGTAAAAACGGTGTGAGTGTTTACATCGACGGACGGCCTTCTCCTTTATCCGGCACTGCACTCAGTGCCTACCTCCGTTCATTGCCATCTTCTTCTATTGATGTCATCGAAATCATCACCAATCCTTCGGCAAAATATGATGCCGCCGGCAATGCAGGCATCATCAATATCAAACTGAAAAAAAATAATATCGTTGGCACCAACGGTACTGTCAATACCGGGTACAGCATTGGTAAATATGCAAAATTTGTAAATGGGTTTTCCATCAACAGCCGCAGCAGCCGCGTTAACTTGTTTGGCAATTATAATTATAACCACGCCACCAACGAAACCAAACTGCACGTAACCCGTACACAGGCAGACACAGCTTTTGACCAATACAGTACCGGCACCAACAAAATAAGGAGCCACACATTTAAAGCAGGTATGGATTATTTTATCAACAGGCATAATACGCTTGGGCTAATCGTAAGCGGTAGTGCTGATAATAATACCATGATGCTTTACAGTGCCACGCCAATCATTTATGCACCAACAAAATTTATTGACCGCTGGCTGGTGGCAGACAATAAAAATAAAACGAACAACCGTAATTATAATGTAAATATCAATTACCGGCATACGGATACTGCCGGCAGTGAATTAAGCATGGATGCCGATTACGGCTACTACAAACTGCGGAGTGACCAGCTGCAGCCCAATTATTATTACGACGCTTCTTTTACCAATATTATGAGTCAGCGGATATACCAGATGCTGGCACCCAGTGATATCTTTATTTACAGTTACAAAACAGATTACGAACAAAATTTTAAAGGAGGCCAACTGGGCATTGGAGGAAAACTATCTTATGTAAATTCTCAAAATTATTTTGACCAGTTTGATATTTATACCAACAGCACTTTATTTGATTCTGCCAGGAGTAATAATTTTAAGTACACAGAAAATATCAATGCCGCATATATTAACTATAATAAACAGTATAAAAATTTCCAGGTTCAATTTGGATTGCGGTTAGAGAATGCAAATATTACCGGTCGTTCGATGGGATTTAGAATGCAGGGAAGCAGCTGGCAGCCGTATGATTCTACTTTTAAAAGAAATTATACCGATTTCTTTCCGAGTGCTGCCATTACTTTTAATAAAGATCCCAACAATCAATTTGGCTTTACTTACAGCCGCAGGATAGACAGGCCGGCCTACCAGGATCTGAATCCGTTTGAAATAAAAATTGATGAATATTCTTATTACAAAGGCAATACAGAGCTGAAGCCGCAATATACCAACAGTGTGGGCATCACTCATTCATTTCACGGTAAATTAAATACAAGGCTCAGCTACAGCGTGGTGAAAGATGTATTCACCCGGCTGGTAGATACCATCGAACTGGTGAAGAGTTTTCTCATTAAGAAAAATGTGGCCACACAAAAAATTCTCAGCTTAAATATTAATTACAATTTTCAAAAAGACTGGTATGCCTGTTTTGTAAATCTCAATGCATTTTCGTCTCATTACAAAGCAGATTTTGGACAGGGCAAAACAATTAATCTCGGTGTTCAATCTGTTACTGCCAACATGCAGCAATCAGCCAAATTTGGAAAAGGCTGGACGATTGAGATGAGTTATTTTTATAACTCTCCTTCCATCTGGAGCGGTACTTTCCGCAGTGGGAGCATGTTTGGGATGGAGTCGGGTTTTCAGAAGAAGTTATTCAATGAAAAAGCGAATATAAAAGTTGCAGTAAGCGATATTTTTCATACGATGGTTTGGAACGGCACAAGTGATTTTGTTGGCCAGCATTTGGTGGCAGAATACCGCTGGGAGTCGCAGCTGTTTAAAGTAAATTTCAGTTACCACTTTGGTAACACCCAGGTAAAAGCCGCCAGGCAAAGGCGAACAATTGCAGATGAAGAAGGAAAGAGAGTGAATGCTGGAGGAGAAGGGCTGCAGAATTAAAATAGCAGCTAATCTTCCAGCTCTTCCAACGCCGCCTGCAATTCATTATACGAATGATTGTCACCTGCTCTTTTAGCTTCTTCCATACCCCTTTTATACACCCTAATAGCCCTGTCAAAATCTGCCACCCGTTCTAATAATTTGCCCAAATGATAATACGAACCAACATAAGTTGGCTCCCTCAGCAAAATTTCGTTGAATAGTTTTCTGGCTTCCTCATCGTTGTCTATTTTGATGTATTCCAGTGCCAGCGCATGTTGCAGAAAACTGTCTTTGTCAGATGTTTTCATGTACTCCTGTAATTTTTCTATCCTGTTCATGTGTCAAATATTTTTTTGATTTTTTAATCACTATATCTTTACATCCGTTACCTTTGTATTAGTTGCATAAACAACCTTTTTAACAATTCAAAAATTCTTCTGAATGAAAATTTTAGTTTGTATCAGTAAAACTCCTGATACCACCGCAAAAATAGCCTTCGCAGATAACAACACGAAATTTGCAGGTGATGGCGTTCAATGGATCATCAATCCTTACGACGAATGGTATGCTTTGGTTCGTGCCATCGAATTGAAAGAAGCAGATGCTTCCACCGCAATACATTTAATAACAGTTGGCGGTGCCGATACAGAACCGATCATCAGAAAAGCACTGGCACTCGGCGGTGATGAAGCCATCCGCATTAATGCAGACAGCCACGACAGTTTTTATATCGCTTCGCAAATTGCAGCCATTGCTAAAGAGGGCGGCTACGATTTAATATTCACAGGCAAAGAAACAATCGACTACAATGGCTCTTCCATCGGTGGCATGGTGGCTGAATTGCTTGACCTGCCTTACATTTCAATGGCGGCCAAATTTGATTTGGAAGGAAGCAATGCAATGCTGGTAAGAGAAACTGATAGCGGTGAAGAAACAAATAAAGTGGCACTACCGTTAGTGGTTAGTTGCCAGAAGGGAATGGCAGAACAACGCATCCCCAACATGAAAGGCATTATGGGTGCCAGAAACAAACCATTGAAAGTAATGGAGCCTGTGGCGGTGGAAGCATTGACATCTATTGCAAGTTTTGATTTGCCACCGGCAAAAGCAGGGGTGAAATTAGTTTCTGCAGAAAATCCTGAAGAACTTGTTCGTTTACTTCATGAGGAAGCTAAAGTTTTTTAAGCCAATAATTTTATTATCAATTATTCACTAACTAATTATCAATTAATATGAGTGTTTTAATTTTTTTAGACCAGGCAGATGGTCATGTGAGAAAAGCTTCTTTGGAAGCTGCTTCTTATGGTGCAGCAATAGCTAAACAAATTGGTACAACTGCCGAAGCAATTGTGTTAGGTACTACTAACGAAGATTTAGCCGCTTTAGGCAAATACGGATTATCAAAAATACACACTGTAAAAAATAATTCCCTCAACCAGTTTGATGCACAGGTGTTCGCCAAAGTAATTGCAGAAGCAGCAACTGCATCCGGTGCTGCGGTAATTGTATTTTCAAACAACTTTGCCGGCAAAGCTGTTGCGCCAAGACTGAGTGTAAGATTGAAAGCAGGTTTGGTAACAGGTGCTGTAGCATTACCCGATACCAGCAATGGATTTGTAGTGAAGAAAAATGTATTCAGCGGAAAAGCATTTGCCAATGTTGCCATCAACACAGCAGTAAAAATTATTTCTTTAAATCCCAACGCTTATTTCATCACGACCAGTGATGGCGTGGCAGCAGTTGCTGATTTAAACGTAACGGTTGATGCAGCAAAAGTACAGGTAACGGCAACCAGTAAGGTGGAAGGTGATGTGCCATTAACCGAGGCAGAAATTGTAGTAAGCGGGGGCCGTGGATTAAAGGGCCCTGAAAACTGGGGACTGGTAACTGATCTTGCCAAAGTCCTTGGTGCAGCCACTGCCTGCAGCCGACCCGTGGCTGATATTAACTGGCGCCCTCACCACGAACATGTGGGACAAACCGGTATTGCCATTGCACCAAACTTGTACATTGCCATCGGCATCTCCGGCGCTATCCAGCACCTGGCGGGTGTTAACCGCAGCAAAACAATTGTGGTGATCAACAAAGACCCGGAAGCTCCTTTCTTTAAGGCTGCTGATTACGGTATTGTTGGGGATGCATTTGAAGTGGTGCCAAAGATTACAGCGGCGATAAAAAAATTAAAAGGAATGTAAAGAATTATGTTTCCGGCATTTGTTCTTTGGGCAACATCGTGGAGTTTATACTGAGGAACGAAGTATTACTCTTTTGTACTGAATACCATTGTTGGACTTTTACAAACAAAATAATTTACCATAGTTTCGGCTATGGTTTTTTTATATTTGACAAAATAAATTGCATGAAAAAATTGCTTTCTTTTTTTAGTTTACTGTTTATCCTGCAATCATTAATAGCTCAAAAAAATTTTGAAGGAAAAATTGTTTATAAAATGATGGTTGATAAAAAAAAGGAAAAGAAGCCGGAAACTACCATGGTAGAAGCTTACTTTGGAAAGCAAAAAATAAAAGTATTACTTAAGGAAGCCTCCACCTCCAATGGCTACAAAGAAGATTTATTACTCAACCTGGAGGAAGATATTATTTATCGCATCAACAATAATCAAAAGACTTACAGCAAACAATTATTTCAAAAAAAACGATTGACTGGCGATGGTTCTATGCCGTTTATGATAGCGTCCCCGGAGAGAAACAGAAAATATATAGGTTACAATACTACTGCTTTTGTAATGGCAGATACCACAAAAAATAACTTGTTCGGTCCAGTTGATTTTACTTTTTGGTATGCAGATTCCATTTACTTTTTTATTAAGGAAGAATACACAGATTTTGATATACTACCAATTTTAAGCAATAGAAAATCAGTTGGTATGGGCATGAAGATGAAAATGGGTACTGGGGAAGACGAAATATCGGGAGAAGTGAAACCAATCAGTATCAGTGCCGAAACCATTCCTGATTCTATTTTTGCAATACCTATAGGTTACTCATTAGAAGAACAACCCACTGCTGATAGTGCAATGGCAATCGTTGACTCTGCAGTAAAATGGTCGGTAGATACTGTAGCTGCAAGAACGCCAATTAAACGATACAAAGGCAAAAAAACAACAAAATCAAATGCCAAAAAGCAACCTCAAAAAAACAGCGCTCTAAAACCCAAAGAGTAATCTCTTTATAAAAAAATCCCTTAGTTTCGTAAATCGTTTATGAAAAAGATAGAACTGGAAATAGTAGCACTCTCTCACAGCATTACGCAAACGCATTCGTATGCAGTGGTGTTAGGTGAAGTAAATGGTTTACGCAGGTTGCCAATTGTAATTGGTGGCTTTGAAGCACAGGCCATTGCTGTGGCGCTGGAACGTATGAGCCCCAGCCGTCCGCTGACGCATGACCTGATGAAAAATTTTATGCTGGCTTTTAATGTGGAGCTGCATGAAGTGGTCATCAACGATCTGCAGGAAGGAATCTTTTACAGCAAACTGGTTTGCAGCAGCGAAAATGATACGGTTGAAATTGATTCCCGTACCTCCGATGCGCTGGCATTGGCAGTACGTTTTGGCTGCCCAATTTTTACTTACGACAATATTTTAGAAAGTGCCGGCATACTGATGGACAACGACGAAAAGAAAAAGAAAGCAGACACACCCATTACTTCGGAAACCGGCAGTAAAGAAGACCTGAAATCACTTTCGCTGGAAGAGCTGGAAACATTGCTGAAGGAAGTGCTGGAACATGAAGATTATATCAAAGCCATCGCCATCCGGGACGAAATCAATACTCGTAAAAAGTAGCTGGAACAATACCGGCATAGTAATTGTTTTAAATTTCAATATCTAATACTATGGCCACCCAAAAAAAAACAACTCGTTTATCTGAATCAGATAAAAACAAAATTTATAAATTATTTAAACAAAATAATTTTACAAAGCAGGAGCTGGCAGTTCATTTCAATTGTTCATTTGGTGTTGTAAAAAACCTGGTTGCAAATTTAGACTCTCCCCTTTATCATCTCCGGCAACAGGCAAAAAAAGCAGGTACAAAAGACCCTGTTGGATATGCCAACGAAATATGGAAGCTGATTCAATATCCAACCAAAACAAAATACGAAGTTTCTAATTTGGGCAGGGTACGGTCTTATTTTCCCAATCCTGATAAAGCTGTTATCAATAGAGGCGTTCTTCAGCAAGGCTATCTTTTTTTAGATTATTTTAATACAAAAGAAGACAGGCGGATTAAAGTACTTTTTCATGTACTTGTGGCCGAATGTTTTGTACTCAAAAAATCACAACTCCATAATCATACAATTCATCTTGATTATAAAAAGACTAATAACAGGGCAAGCAACCTTAAATGGGTAACGGAAGATGAAATGTATGAACATGGCAGGCAAAACCCGGCAACGAAAGCAGCAAGAGAAAAATCAAATGCAGCCAGAACTAAGGGAGCCAAACTCACGCTGACAGAAGTAGAACGGATTAGGAAAATGCTAAATGACCCTTTAAAAAAAATCAAAAAGAAAAGAATAGCAATAATGTTTGGCGTTACAGAAATGACAATTTACAGAATTCAGTCAGGTGAAATTTGGGGAAGTAAAGGCAACCATTTGCCGTATCAAAAAAAGCCGATTACTAAATTAGACGATGACACAGTAAAAAAAATCAGGAAGAGGTTGCAGGAAAAAAATGGGGTACAGGCGGCTATTGCAAAAGAGTTTGGTGTTAGCCCTACTGTTATATACAGAATTAAAAATGAGTTGAGTTATAATAACTAATACTAAACTGATCACTTTGGTTGTTTTCCCAAATTGTAAAATAAATATCGGATTAAATATCTTGTATAAAAGGCCGGATGGATTTCACAATTTAGAAACTGTCTTTTACCCCATTCCATTAAAAGATGCCCTTGAAGTTAACCGCACAAAAGAAGATCAATTGCAACCAATTATTTTTACCCAATCTGGTATCAGGATTGATGCCAAAGAGGAAGACAACCTTTGCATAAAAGCCTGGCATCTTTTAAAAAAAGATTTCCCTCAATTGCCTGCTGTACAAATGCACCTGCACAAAGCCATACCCATGGGAGCTGGCCTTGGCGGCGGTTCTGCTGATGCAGCTTTTACATTGCAACTGCTGAATGAAAAATTTAACCTGGGTTTATCAACCGGTCAACTGCTCAACTATTCACTAACTCTCGGCAGCGATTGTCCTTTTTTTATCATCAACAAATCCAGCTTTGCTACGGGCAGGGGAGAAGTATTGGAACCACTGGATATTTCTTTATCTGGCTACCAGTTGGTACTTATTAATCCCGGTATTCATATCAATACCGGGTGGGCATTTACTCATTTAAAAAATCAGGCTTCAGCAAATTCAGGACTATCTAAAAACCTGCAGCATTTTATTACTGAACCTGTACAAAACTGGCGCAATACAATTGTAAATGATTTTGAAGTGTCTGTATTTTCAGCACATCCCCAACTGCAAAAAATAAAAGAAGAACTATATCTGCAGGGCGCTGTGTATGCAGCCATGAGTGGCAGCGGCAGCACTATTTACGGGCTTTTTGAAAAAAATACAGCTGTGCCGCTAAACACAGTATCCAGCTTTTTTACAAAATCTTTTCTGTTGTAAAACTGTTAGCATTAGCCTAAATAAGTTCCTTTTTTTACCAACGGCATTTTTATGTGCTGCCATTATAATAAATTGCATCCCTAACAAAAATCATAAAATGATAAAGAATATTTACTTGCTAAGTGCGGCACTGTTAGTGGGCACGGTTAGTTTTGGCCAAACGGCAAAAGAAGAAGTGCCTAAAAACTGGCACCAGCTGGATAAAGACAGCACCGGTTATTATGGTATCAGCCTTAATAAAGCGTACAGTTTTATCAAAACAAAAAGATTAAAAAGTAAGCAGGTGCTGGTAGCTGTTATCGACAGCGGTATCGACACCCTGCATGAAGACCTGAAGCCTGTGTTGTGGACCAATAAAAAAGAGATCCCCGGCAATGGTATTGATGATGATAAAAACGGCTACATAGATGATGTACACGGCTGGAATTTTCTGGGAGGTAAAGATGGCCGTAATGTAAAAGAAGACAGCTACGAATCAGCCAGGGTGTACAATAAATTAAAACTGAAGTATGGCAGCCTGGTGCCCGATGAATCATCAATCACACCGGAACAAAAAGCAGAAATAGAATTATTTAAAAAGGCACAACAGAAAATTGTGGGTGATGTAAATCCACAGGAAGTAGCTTTCATGAAAAAAATGCTGCCTTCTTTCTTAAAAGGTGATACAGTGATTGCAAAGGATTTGGGCAAAGCCGAATACAGTTGCAATGACCTGGAAAAATATACAACAGAAAATGCAGACGCTAAAAAAACAAAAGGTTTTTTAATGCAGCTCTGCAAAGGCAATGGCACCAACGATATTACCAACAAACAGATTGTTGATGAATTTGAAGGCCAGTTGAGAAAAGTAGATGCTGCCAACAACCCACCAAAAGAATACCGCAAAGAAATAGTGCAGGATGATGAAAGTAATATCAATGACCGCAGTTATGGTAACAATGATATTATGGCCAATACACCAATGCATGGCACCCATTGCTCCGGCATTATTGCAGGTGTAAGAAACAATGAAAAAGGCGGAGACGGTATTGCAGATAATGTACGCATTATGATGATTCGTGCTGTGCCCGATGGTGATGAGCATGATAAGGATATTGCAAATGCTATTAGGTATGCTGTGGATAACGGGGCACAGGTGGTGAGCATGAGCTTTGGTAAAGATTTTTCTCCTGAAAAACAATGGGTGGATGATGCAGTAAAATATGCAGAGAAAAAAGGGGTGCTCCTGGTACATGCTGCAGGTAATGATGCAAAAAATATTGACAGTACCGATAACTTCCCAACTGTAAATTTCTTAGATGGCAAAAGAGCCAGCAACTGGATAACAGTTGGTGCCAGCGGCGATCCTAAGAATGGTGGTATTACTGCAAGTTTTAGTAACTATGGTAAAAGAGATGTAGATGTGTTTGCACCCGGTGTACAGATTTATGCCACTTTACCGGGTGGTAATACTTACGGTAAATTATCCGGCACCAGCATGGCTTGCCCGGTAGTGGCGGGTACAGCAGCATTGCTGTTAGAATACTTTCCAAAACTGAGTGCCAAACAATTAAAATATGTAATTGAAAAATCAGCTATTGCACCAGCTATTGACGTAAATATTCCAGGTACGCAGGATAAAATAAAATTGAGTGAGCTGAGTAAAACTGGCGGTTTATTAAATGCGTATGCTGCAGTAAAATTAGCCAGCACTTTAAAAGGTGAACGCACTGTTGCCAAAGAAGTACTTCCGAAGCCGAAGATGATAAAAACCAAAAAAGCATAAGCCTGGTTGGTTAAAATAATATTCATAAAACTGCCGGGCATTATTGCCCGGCTTTTTTTATCTTTAAAGTAAAAATAATAACATGTCAAAACCATCACCCACCAGTCATCCCGGCTATTTTCAAAAATATATTGACCAGGTACCGGAGAATGATTTAGCACTTGCATTTAAAAATCAAGCACCGGGCATTGAAACTTTTCTGCAAAATATTACAGAAGAAAAATCCATGTATGTATATGCCGAAGGTAAATGGACATTGAAAGAATTGCTGCAGCATATTATTGACACCGAGAGAATTTTAGCTTACAGGGCATTGTGTTTTGCCAGGGGCGAAAAACAAAATTTACCCGGCTTTGAAGAGAATGATTATGCTGCAAATTCTTATGCCAACGGCAGAAGCTGGGATGCAATGCTAAAAGAATTTTTGGCAGTAAGGAAGGGAACAGAAATACTCTTTGACAGCTTTACAAAAGAAGCCCTTGAAGCTGTTGGCTTGGCCAATAAGAATACTAACACAGTTGCCGGTTATGGCTTTATAATACTGGGCCATTATTATCATCACAAGAAAATTATTGAAGACAGATATTTGTAATGATTTGGTGATACAAATAGAAAAGCCGTTCACTTATAAATGAACGGCTTTTTTATTACACTTACTATTCTTTAATTCTTTTTAGATGCTTCCTGTGCATTATTATTCAGCGCCAGGTTGCTTTGTGTAATCATTTTGTTCATCACTTTTACTGTTTCATCAACATAAATATCGGCTTTCAGTCTATTCAAAAACTGTTTATTTTTTTCTGTCTTTTCTTTGTCGGTTGTATATTTTGCCAGGTCTGCATCTATATTTTTTACCTTCATTTCTGCAGGCAATTTATACAGGCTGTCCAATTGCTTGTAGGCTACTTTCAATCCTTTTTGTTCTGCTTTATATTTTTCCAGACTTAGCGGAAACTCTTTATCATTTTCCTTATTGATCCATTCAATCTTATTTTTCAAAGAAGAAAAAACGGTGCTTGATCTTATCTGGTCGTTAGCACTTGCAATTACCGCATCGGTGCTGTAAGTAGATGTCCAGGGTTTGTAATCTGCTTTGCTGATTTCATCCCAGCTTAATGCAGTTGTGTTATCCTTTTCTCTTGTCTTTGATAATTCATACCTGTCAGGAATTACCACATCCGGTGTTACTCCTTTCAGTTGTGTGGCTCCGCCATTGATGCGGTAAAATTTTTGAATGGTCAGTTTTACAGTTCCCAAATCTTCCTGTTGTTTGCTGCCAATCTGTATCATTGATTCAGATGAAGGATTCAGCGGAATGGTACGCTGAACTGTGCCTTTGCCATAAGTGGAGCTGCTGCCTAAAATAATTCCCCGTTTGTAATCCTGTATTGCGGCCGCAAAAATTTCAGAAGCAGAGGCACTGTATTCATCAACCATTACAGTTAACGGACCTGTGTATAAAACATTTTTATCCCTGTCTTTTAATTGCATTGGCTGCACCTGGTCTCTTGCTTTTACCTGGCATATTGGCCCATCTTCAATAAACAAACCAGCCATCTTTACCACTTCTGGTAATGAGCCACCGCCATTGCCCCTCAGGTCTATGATAATGCCTTCTACATTCTCTGCTTTTAATTTTTCAATTTCTTTCGCAACATCATCGCTGCACCTGGCACCATCTGCTTTTTCAAAGTCCATATAAAATTCCGGCAAGTAGATATAACCAATTTTATGCTCCCCATTGATGATGGCACTTTTGGCAAAAGTGTCATCTAATTTTATCTCATCCCTTTTCAACACCACTACTTTTATATTGCCATCCGGCTTACGAACAGTAAGTCTTACTTCAGTACCGGCTTCTGCTCCACGAATTAATTTTACTGCATCCGAAACGGCGTAACCCGTTACATCCACAGGCTCATTTTTACCCTGGGCTATTTTAATAATTTCATCATTCAAACCAAGCTCACCGCTCTTCCAGGCAGGGCCGCCAGTGATAAGGCTGGCTATTTTTATTTTACTTTCATCTTCTTTTAACTGGGCACCAATACCATAAAATTTTCCACTCATCATTTCATTAAATCCCCTGCTGTCGATAGGTGCAAAATAACTGGTGTGTGGATCCATTTCTGTAGCAATGGCATTTACAAAAGAACTGAACAGTTCATCTGTAGTGTTGTGATTTTTCAGCGTGGTAAAATAACGGTCAATCTGTTTTCTCACCTGGTCACGGGCCTCTCTTTCCAAAGTGCTGTCTGCTTTGTACACAAATTTTTTGATGGCATCGGCAGTGGCACTGTCTGTAGCAGAGGTTATCTTCCTGTCTTTATTTTTTTCCCTGTCTTCCAGCATGTCAGAATATCTTGTCAGTGTCAGGTATTTTAAACGTTTGCGCCATACTTCTTTCCGGGCATCATTGGTTTTTGGAAAAACTGCTTTGTCTCCATCCAGCATTATATTTTCATTTTTAGAAAAATCAAATGACCTGCTTAATATGTCGGTGTAAAACTGGGATGCCTCTTTCAACCGGCGGGAGTAAGACTCTGTGATACTGTAAAAAGATTCCAGCTTTGTTCCGTGTATTTCATCATCAATTCGGTTGGCATATTTTTGAAAACTGTCTATATCCACCTGCAGGAAAATTGATTTATCATCATCCAGGTCTTTAAGATAACTGGTTAATACCTGTTTGGAAAAAACATCATCAATTTTTCTTGGGCTGTAGTGGCCTTCTTCCAGCAATAAGCCAAGGTTCCTCAGCACTTTTTCATACTTCGATTTAGGGTTATCATTATTGCTGCCCCTCGAAAAAGCAATGATGAAACTGGCAACGGTAAGCGCCAGTAATACCGGTAGAAATTTTTTATTCATAATTATCTGCTTTAATTGTAGCATAAAGTAAAATTAACGGAAAAACCATTGTGTTTATTTCAATAACAACCCCCTTGCCACTAATGTTTTCTTAAAAATTGATGAATGGCGAAAAGGAGTGTGCAGGGTTATATTTTTTATTGCCGGATTATTATCTTAATTGACTAATATTCAAAATTAAAAAGGCTCTTCAAATGAAGAACCTTTTAGTGGGTAATCGAGGGGGCTCGAACCCCCGACCCTCAGAATCACAATCTGATGCTCTAACCAACTGAGCTACGACTACCATTTTTTGCTGGGGGCAAAAGTAACAAAAAACATTTCCCGTTCAAAATCAAAATGCTGTTTTTTAAAAAATACCCCAGGCTACTTACTTATTAACGCTGGAAACTGCTTTATAATTAATTGCTTTTCTTTGCACACTAAATAATAATATGAACTGGACTGCACACATCATCAGCATTTTACTTTCTACATTTACCGGCTGGGTTACCACCTGGATTGCTATAAAAATGTTGTTTCATCCCCGAAAGCTAATTAAAATATTGGGCCTTACCATACAGGGGATATTTCCTAAAAACCAGCGCCTGATTGCAGAAAAGCTGGGGCAGGTGGTGGGGAAAGAATTATTATCCTTTGATGAAATAGAACAAAAAATAACCAGCCCCGAAAACCTCGAAAAACTAAAACCTGAAATAGAAGCCCACATTGATAATTTTCTCAGCCATAAATTGAAAGAAGTTTTTCCAATGCTTTCCATGTTTATCGGCGATAAAACCATTAACCAGCTGAAAGCGGCTTTCCTGCTGGAACTGGAAAGCCTTTTCCCGGTTTTAATGAAAGGCTACATGGCCAAACTGCAGCATGACCTTGACCTGGAGAAAATTGTAACTGAAAAAGTAGCCAACTTTTCTTCCGAAAAATTAGAAAATATTTTGAACCAAATTACCAAACAGGAATTTAAGTTTCTTGAATTTGTTGGCGGTTTTTTTGGTTTTGTTATCGGCATCATCGAAGTGCTGGTGACGATCTACATAAAATAATTTGCAGCTTTTGTAAAAGCAGTTTCTTACAGCCATGCTGCCGTTCATCAATTAAGCAACCGCTTAGTTAAACTTATTGAGGCAATTTTGTCTTTAATAAAATTTCATCAAAAAAATATTCAATGCCTTATAAACTTAAATGCTTTCTTATTGCAGCATTTGTTTTTACTTCAACTCATTTGTTGGCACAGTTTCCCGGCGGCAATCGTGGCGGACAAAACATGAACATGGGACATTTTTATGGAAAAATAATTGATGCTGCCACCAACAAACCGCTGGAAGCAGCATCAATACAATTGCTGCAAAACAAACTGGACTCGGTTACAAAAAAAAGAAAGGATGTGATTGTGGCAGGAATGCTTACTGATAAAAAAGGCGAATTCAGTTTAGAAAATTTAGGCGTGATGGCAACGTATAAATTAAAGATCACTGCTATTGGCTACAAGCCCATTGAACAAAAAGAATTTTTTGAAATGAATACCGGTGGCGTAAAAAATGGTGACTACAGCAGTATGATCAATGGAATTGATAAAGATCTCGGAAACATAAAAATGGATTTGGATGCACAGCAACTGGCAGAAGTAACAGTTACCAATACCAAGCCTTTGCTCACCATGGCCATTGACAGAAAAATATTTAACGTAGAAAAAAATCTTACCAGTATTGGCGGCACCGGAGTGGATGTAATGAAAAGTATGCCGGGTTTAAATGTAGATATTGATGGTAATGTAACCATGCGGAATGCAGCGCCACAAATATTTGTAGATGGCCGCCCCACCACCATGACACTGGAACAAATACCTGCGGATGCGATTGCCACGGTAGAAATTATCACTAACCCTTCTGCTAAATTTGATGCTTCCGGCGGTGGTGCCGGCATATTAAATATTGTGTTGAAGAAAAATAGAAAAGCTGGCTACAACGGAAATATAAGAGCAGGTATTGACAGCCGTGGCAAGCCAAGTTTTGGCGGTGACATTAATATCAAACAACAAAAAATTAATTTCTTTGCTGCAGGCCAGTTAGGCTTTCGTAAATCAATAACGGATGTAAATACCAGCCGTACAGATTATGTAAGCGACAGCAGCATTGCCCATTTGCTGCAGGTAAACAGGCCTGTTGGCAATGGCGTATTTGGCTTTGCCAGAACAGGGCTGGATTATTTTATTGATAACAGGAATACACTAACGGTGTCGGGCAACTTGAGCCGTGGGCAGTTTAAAAATAAAGACCTCATCAACATTAACCGGGACACTGTTGTGACTCATTATAATGACGCACAAACAATGACATCTGACTTTGGCAACCGCAGCAGCAACAGTGTAAGCAACTTCAGGAACTATGGAGCCACGTTGAGTTTTAAACACAATTTTGCCAAAGCCAATAAAGATATTTCGGCGGATGTAAATTATAACTACAGTAAGAATGACAACACGAATGATTTTGGAACCCAATATTTTTTCAGCAACAGCAGTCCCAAGTCACCGCTTATTTTTGAACGGTCAGAAGGTGGCGGTAATTCTAAATTCTTTACTTCACAAATTGATTTCAGTAATCCCATTACAGATAAAATAAAATTTGAAACCGGCGCCAGGGTTGCCATCCGTAATTTCAGCAGTTTTAATAATAATTTTTTTAAAAACCTGCAGACAGGCCAATTCATTTCTGTTCCTTCATTGAACAACAATTATGAATACAAAGACCGGGTGCTGGCTGCTTACGCCACTTTTGCACAGCAGTTAAAAAAGTTCAACTACCAGTTGGGGTTAAGGGTGGAGAGTTCAAAATATGATGGCACACTCATCAGCCAGAGCAAAGCTTTTTCAAATGAGTTTCCATTCAGCCTTTTTCCCAGTGCTTTTGCCACTTACAAGCTTACCGAAAAGCAAGACCTGCAATTAAATTATTCAAGAAAAATTAACCGCCCTAATTTCTTCCAGCTGATTCCGTTTATTGATTATACCGATTCATTGAACCTGTCTAAAGGCAACCCCGACCTGGTGCCGGAGTTTACCAATTTGCTGGAGCTGTCTTATCAAAACCAAATTGCCACGGGGCATAATTTTTTAGCTACTGCGTATTATAAAAATACAGCGGGCATTATTTCCCGTTATCAATACCGGGATAAAAATCCCAATGCACCGGCCAAGCCAGATTCTGTAATTATCACCACCTATGCCAATGCCAGCAAGAGTTATACTTATGGTTTTGAACTGACGGGCAAAGACAAAATAACCAAGTGGTGGGATCTTACTACCAACGTAAACTTTTTTAATGCCACACTAAATGCGGCTAACCTTCCGGGTGGGGTGGATGATAACCAGTTTAGCTGGTTTGCAAAAATCAACAACAGTTTTAAACTGCCTTCCAATTTTTCTATCCAGTTAAGCGGCGATTACCAGGCTAAAACATTGGTGTCGCAAAATACTGGTGGCGGCGATAGAGGAAGGGGAGGAATGTTTGGCGGCGGCGCCAATATTCCTTCTGCACAGGGATACATCAAACCTTTGTATGGTGTGGACATTGCCATCAAAAAAGATTTTATGAAAAACAATGCAGCATCGCTGACGCTGCAGGTAAATGATATTTTCAGTACAAGGCTCAACAGCACTTTTTCTAAATCAGTTTACTTTGAACAAAACACCGACCGCAGAAGAGATCCGCAGGTAGTGCGGCTGAATTTTAACTGGCGCTTTGGTAAACTGGATGTGTCTTTATTCAAACGCAAAAATAATAAAGTGGATACAGAAGGAATGCAGGGATTGGGCAGCGGCAATTAATGGTTTAGCATGTTTAGCTGTTTAGAGGTTTAGGATTGAAAGCTTGTAAATATTGGGGTTTCGCAGGAGCTGTTTTATTATTTAAAGAATATAAAGCGAAAACTCCGCTGGGACATAAAAACCCCATTTATGCGGTTGATAACTCCGTGGATGTGGTTTGGAACCTCAAAAATGGAGTCTTTAACCCCAACGATGTGGTTCTTTAACCCCAATGATGGGGTCTTTAACCCCAATGATGAGGTCTTTAATCTCAACGATGGGGTCTTTAACCCCAACGATGGGGTCTTTAACCCAAATGATGGGGTCTTTAACCTCAACAACGATGGTCTTTGTGTTTTGGCGGCGGGTGTCTAAATAATCCCTATTTAACAAATGCTGGTGGCGAAATCCCTACGAATTGTACATGGAGTTATAAAAATATTTCTGTGGCAATATGTGGGTGGTGGCTGTTTTAAACATCGGGGTTTCGCTGGAGCTATTTTATTATTTAAAGAATATAAAGCGAAAATCTGCTGTTTTTTTAGTCCGCATTGTCAAGTTCTTGCCATTCTTCGTAGGAAATTACGCCTAATTCTGGTCTTGCTTTTCCGTCCAAAACTCCAATAAACTCAAGATAATGTCCGTCTGGGTCGTTAAAATAAATTGCAATTGCCGGCATCCAGGCAAAAACCATTGGTCTTTCCGTTCCGTCTTTCAAAAAGTTGTACGGCTTTAAATTTCGTTCTTTTAAAAACTCCATCGACTTATTCAAAATATCTTCTGTGTCGCACCGAAAAGCAAAGTGTCGTTTATCAATTTCTTCTTTTGGTTTTTCCCAAAGTCCGAGCATAGCTTCTTTTGGTTTTCCAATCCAAAAAAATGCCGTTCGCCTTTCAGCTTCAAAATAACATTGTTCAAGACCGAGTACATTTGAATAAAAGTCAATGGATTTCTCCAAATTCTCAACAAATAAATGTGTCTCGTAAAGTCCTTTTATCATTCGTCTAATTGTAATTTATTTTATCGCTTAAATGTGTCGTTGTTGTCAAAGAAAAAAAATTGCTGTCGGTTAAAATACAGTTGTCTAAACGGTCTGCATAAAATGGGAGGCAACTCTTGTATTGCCGCAATTAAAAATAATCAATTGCGGCAACACACCAAAAATCAGCATGGTTGCTGCAATTTTGTTCTGGCGAAGTGTTGAAGTATTTTACTGTAATAAAATCAGCAGGGTACGTAAGTTTGAAATATTTTGGGTTAACTAAAATGTTGTGGCAGTATGCCGGTTATAGCTTCGGCTGTTGGTTGGGAAACCCAACAGCGGCGTATGCTGAGCGGATTGCATTTTTACATTTGAGAGTTAGTGTTTGTTCTTTTATTGCTGCCTATGAGGGTAGAGGTTTATTTTTACTGTTTTTGAAATTTGCTGAAATACATATACCAATTCCATTCCCAAGTTTCTCCATTGTCGTCAGAAAATGCTTGGCTCCAAATTGGATTTTCTATGTCTGTGGCATCCCAACGAAAAACAACTATAATATTCTTTTCGTTAAAAGTGTCTTTTGTAAAAAAGTGTCCTACGTTATTTTCAAATGAACCAACAACTGGGGGGTCAAATTTTCCTTCATTAGAATCTGCCCAGTAAAGACTCCAAAGTTTAGTTTTTGGATTAAAAAGTCTAACTGTCATTCCTTCAAATGGCACTCCGTCAAATGTTGCAAGAAAATTGTCAACATTACCAATGCCATTTAATACTTTGTACATTTCTTGTGTTGATTCAAATTCTGTCCATTCGTTGCAATTATTTAATTTAGTTTTTAATTTTTTATTATAAAGTTTCCATTTGCCTTGGTAAAAGTCAAAATCGTGGTTTGAAGATGTTGTTGATGGTGTAATTATCAATTCTCCTTTTTCGTTAAAATTCACTTTTGGAATTTCTAGATTGTCATTATTTGTCATTCTCTTTATTAAGTTGTTTTTACTTATTTCTAATTCGTAAAGTGTCTCTCAAAACTTGCCGCTAACGTTAGGGGTTTGTGCCGATTGCTACAACGTCAAGCCACACTTGCACACAGTTCATGTTGTACGCAGTTTATTTTGCAAATTTTGATGATATGCAAATTGAATTTAGCTGTCTTCCAACGTCTTCATTGACATATGCTAAAGACATTGTGAAATTATATCCATGAACCAGTCTAGAATATATGTTGCTGGTAATTACTAACGTATCAGGAAAAGACATTTTTACTTTGAAAACTTCAAAGGTCAAGCCATCGATTAATCTAATACTAGAACTAGTGTCTATTTTTGCCTCTGGATTTTGAGACTTAAATGTATTTAATATCAGTTCTTTTTTATTTGTAGTTGATTGCAACCAATCACCATCTTGAACTTCTTTGAAAGGAGTTATTCCAGCAGAAAAGTAATTGGCACTACCTTTTTTAAAACTCAAAAGAGTTTTAGCACTATCATAATAATAAGTAGAATCATAAGCTTGTTTTACGGCTTGAATTGCAGCTTCACGAACTTTGGCAGCTTCAGTAGATGTGAGAATAGTAAAATCTGAGGGGATAGATACTGTCCAACCAATTTCTTTAAAGTCGTAATCTTTTGTGCTTTTATGTTCTTTACAACTAAACAAAAGAAAAATCACAGTAAAAGAAATAATATGCTTCATATTAAAATAAGGATATGTGTCATGAGAAATTGCATAGAACTCTTGTATTGCCTCAATTAAAAATAATCAATTGTAGCAACACACCAAAAATCAGCATGATTGCTGCAATTAAAGATAATGCTGATTAGTTGCCCAATGATAATCCGTACAAGTGAGTGACACAACGATGTTGCTCAATGAACAACTGCCGGTAACAAAATAAAAAAATCTTCTTTGCAATACATTTCAGTCTTTAATCAAATGCCCCACTTCTGCATCAAAGGAAAGATGTTGGGACAGCAGCTGCTGAAACCGGGCTTTGTCTTCTGCTGTTTTAAAAATGCGTTTGGGAAAAATGAGCGCCTGTATGGAGTTGGTGAATAGAAAATAATAGTCAGCGTTTTCCTGCTTTTTTACAAAAGCCTTCCATTGTAATTTGGTTTCACTCAGTTCATCTTTCATGCTGATACCTGTTTCGCTGATGTCGATTTGAGTGTCTAAAAAAATGGATTGGTTGTTGGCGGCGTTGGCAATTTTTTGTGCCTGCTTTTTTATATTGTTACGGGCATTAAAAATTTGCATGGCGGTGGTAAATAACATGATGCCGAGA
Organism: Chitinophagaceae bacterium; assembly: GCA_031368105.1. Classification (GTDB taxonomy): domain Bacteria; phylum Bacteroidota; class Bacteroidia; order Chitinophagales; family Chitinophagaceae; genus Ferruginibacter. The sequence goes on along the minus strand of JANLQY010000107.1, from coordinate 18,693 downwards.
TAAATGTACAACACAGACCGGTTGTACTGGAAGACGCCACTATAAAACAGCACCGCAATTACGAGTACATAAAAACCCACCTGCCGCAAATAATATTTTAGTTTGGCTTTCTTTTTTTCCGGCGCATCCCACATCACATATGTGTAGTAGTTTACATAATCTTCTTTGCTGAGTGCATACTTTACTGAAACCATTGCTACGGTTTGATACAGTTATTTTTTCTTTGCGGCAGCTTTTTTAACAGCCGTTTTTTTTGCGGTTGTCTTTTTATCAAATGCTTTTGGATCCTGCGCCACAATCATTTTTTTGATTGTCTCCAGGTCAATAGCAGCAAGCTCTTCAGGCGTGTATTTTGATTTATCATCTTTACCATACAGCTTCAGCATTTTTTTACCAAAGCGTATGAACGGGCCCCAGCGGCCATTCTCCAGTGCAATCTTTTCTGCAGGCCATTGCTGTATAAAACGGTTGGCTTCTTTCTCCACCTTTTTTTCTATCAGCTCATTGCAATCCTGCTGCGTAAGTGTATCAAAATTGTATGCACGGGGAATATTAATAAAGAGGTCGTTCCATTTTATAAATGGCCCAAAGCGGCCTTTGCCTTTTGTAATTGGTTTCTCTTCATAAAAACCAATCGGTGCATCTTCTACCTGTTTGGCAGTGATGATTTCTATGGCCCTGTTCAGATCAACTTCAAATAAATCTTCACCTTTGGGTATCGAAATAAATTGGTCGCCCAATTTTACATAAGGGCCAAAGCGGCCAACATTTACTGCTACTTCTAGTCCTTCGTATTCACCCAGTATCAATGGAAGTTTAAACAATTCCATCGCTTCTTCCATGCTGATGGTTTCAATGCTCTGGTTGTTTTTTAGTTTGGCAAATCTTGGTTTTTCTTCATCGCCCTGGCTGCCAATCTGTACCATCGGGCCATATCTTCCCATCCTTGCTATCACGGCTTTGCCGCTTTCATCTACACCCAATGCCCTTTCGCCAACAGCTCTTTCTGCATTCTCTAATGTGTGCTCCACACCGCTGTGAAATGGCGTATAAAAATCTCCCACCATTTTATTCCACACTACTTTGCCATCGGCAATTTCATCAAACTCTTTTTCTATGCCGGCAGTAAAAGAGTAGTCCATTACTTTTTCAAAATGCTGGTTCAAAAAATCAGTCACCACCAATCCTAAATCGGTTGGAAATAATTTTCCTTTTTCAGCACCGGTATTTTCCTGCGACAGTATGCTGGTAATTTTATCGTCTTTCAACTGCAGAATCCTGAAGTCTCTTTTCACACCTTCTTTATCTTTCTTTTCTACATAAGTTCTTTTTATAATTGTAGAAATTGTTGGTGCATAAGTACTCGGCCTGCCGATACCTAATTCTTCCAACTTCTTTACCAGCGAGGCTTCTGTGTATCTTGCCGCATGACGGGTAAATTTTTCTGTAGCCGCCATTTGTTTAAATTCCAATGGCTGGCCGGGAGTTAAGTTTGGTAAACGGCTTTCATCTTCTGCATCATTTTCGTTGTCTTCTTCATCGGTACTTTCCATGTACACTTTCAGGAAGCCATCAAATTTTATCACCTCACCACTGGCAGTTAATTCTTCCTTGTTGGTGCTGATATTTATTTTAGCGATTGTCTTTTCTAATTCTGCATCACTCATCTGGCTGGCTATTGTACGCTTCCAAATAAGTTCATATAATCTTCCTGTTTCAAAATCATGCACCGCAGCATTTTCCATGTATGTAGGCCTGATGGCTTCATGGGCTTCCTGTGCACTTTCATTTTTATTTTTGTATTTACGCACCTGCAAATAATTAGGCCCGTAATTTTTATTGATGGCTTCTTTAATGCCGTCCATGGCAGTATCACCCAGGTTCACACTGTCGGTACGCATGTAAGTGATCTTACCACTTTCATATAATTTTTGTGCAAGCAACATGGTTTTACTTACACCGTATCCCAGTTTACGGCTGGCTTCCTGCTGCAGAGTAGAAGTAGTGAAAGGTGCTGCCGGCGTACGTTTGCCAGGTTTCACCTGAATGTCTTTCACCGTGTATTTTGCACCGATGCAGGACTGTAGAAATTTTTCTGCATCTTCAGCATTGTTGTACCGGGTGCCTTCTGCTTTAAAAGCAACTGTCCGGTCATTGATATCTTTTGCAGCCAATGCAGCTTCTACTTTAAAACTGCCAACAGCTTTAAACTGGTTGATTTCTCTTTCTCTTTCTACAATTAATTTTACTGCCACACTCTGCACACGACCTGCACTTAATCCACCTTTCATTCCAATTTTTCTCCACAGCACCGGGCTCAATTCAAAGCCCACAATTCTGTCAAGCACCCGGCGTGCCTGTTGTGCATTTACCAAATCCATATTAATGGTACGTGGATTTTGCACTGCCTTTTGAATCGCCGGTTTGGTAATTTCATGAAAAACAATCCGCTTGGTTGTTTTTGGATCGAGGTTTAAAACTTCTGCCAAATGCCAGCTGATACTTTCTCCCTCCCGGTCTTCATCCGATGCAAGCCACACTTCATCACTTTTTTTTGCCAGAGCTTTCAGGTCATTTACCACCTTCGTTTTTTCAGGAGAAATAATATACTTCGGTTGAAAATTATTGTTGAGGTCGATACCCATATCGTTCTTCTCCAGGTCTCGGATATGGCCGTAGCAACTCTTCACTTCAAAGTCTTTTCCTAAAATGCCTTCAATTGTTTTTGCCTTCGCAGGGGACTCAACTATCAATAAATTCTTCGCCATAATGCTATATTGTTTTCTTTGGAACAGGCTGTGGTACTATGTTTCAGCATCGTTGTGTCACTCACTTGTACCGCATATCTTTTGGCAACGATGCCTTTGCATTTCATCAGTCTGCAATTGCAATATTACTTTAAAATTGAAAAATCCAACTATTTCTTACTAACAGCAAAGTTTTGAAACCGCTATTATAAAAAATCAACCACCTGTTTTTTTATTTCTTTATCCCGGTAAATTCTTCTGTGTCCCAATCCTTTGGTGATGACAAATTTAATGTTAGGAAAGTGTTGGTCTTTTACTTTTATTACATCACTGAGTGGTGTAATGTCATCGTCTTCATCATGTATCCACAGCACCGATGCTTTAATATTTTTCATTGCCCTCCTGATCGAAAACCAGGTGGTGGGATGGCCGCTTCGTTGATAAATAATTTCATCAAATGCACTCCTCACTTTTTTGTTTTTTATTTTCAGCATTGCAAAAGCAGTATCCACTGCAGTGGTAGTTTCTGTGGCAGGTGCTATCAAAACAACTTTTGTATTTTCATCATGGACTGTTTTTTCTAAGGCGAGGCTAAGGGCAATGCCGCCAAAAGAATGTGCAATAAAGCGGTTGATCGGCCCGTAATTTTTTATCAGTATTTCAACCAGTTCACAGTACTCTGCCGCATTCACCGTTTTGCCTTCGCTGCTGCCGTGTGCCTTTGCATCAAAGGCCAGCACTTCATATCCTTTCTCTACCAGTGGCGAAACAAAGTGTTGAAATTTATAAGCCTGCGATGAAAAGCCATGCAGTATCAGCACTTTTACAGGCTTGCCTTTGTTCCAGCGGTACCCTTTTATTTTAAAGCCCTGCTGCTTTAACTGCAGTGTTTCTGCAAACTGAAAAACAGAAGGAACCTTCATAACTGCTTTGTCTAACGGGGTGCAAAATAATGTGAAGGCTTCAGCAGCTGCCTTACGGGGTGACAGCAGTGAAAGCATTTTAAATTTTGCCCTGATGTAATTTAGTGCGGCAATTTTCTTTATTTTCATCAAAACAAATATAACGATATGAGAGTTGTAATCATCGGTGCAGGCAATGTGGCTTCTGTGTTGGGCAGGTTAATAAAAAGAGCAGGCCATGAAATTTTACAGGTCATCAGCCGCAACATGGATACTGCACAGATACTGGCCGATGAACTGCACTGCAGTGCCACCAACAATTTTGCAGACCTTGATAAAACCGCCAACATTTATATTGTAGCCATGTCGGATGCTGCATTGAATGACCTGAAAGAAAATATCAATGTAGGTGATAAAGTAATTGTTCATACTGCCGGATCAGTATCCAAAGAAGTGCTGAAAAATATTTCTGTTAATTATGGTGTATTGTATCCGCTGCAAAGTTTAAGAAAAGAAAATACCGATCCACACCTGCATATCCCCGTGCTCATTGATGGCAATAATGAATACACTTTACAGTTGATAGAAACATTTGCCAACAGCATAGCCAGCCCGGTTACAATAGCCAACGATGAGTACCGGCAAAAGATGCATGTGGCTGCTGTGGTTACCAGCAATTTTGTCAATTACCTATATTCACTGGCACATGATTATTGCAGCAAAGAAAAACTTGATTTTAAAATGTTGCTGCCATTAATTGAAGAAACAGCTTCCCGTCTTCATCAGCATTCGCCTAATGATATGCAGACGGGGCCTGCGGCAAGAAAAGATATTGTCACGCTGGATAGACATCTTCGGTTATTAAATGCCCATCCCCGGCTGCGGAATATTTATTTAAAAATTACGGATAGTATTATGAATCCTTGAGTAGTAAGTAATAAGTTGTAAGTGATAAGTTGATTGAAATTATTGTTGGCACTTTATATTATCAAGCTGCTAAACACTAAACTTCTCAACTTTCTAAACCACTTTTATTTCCACGGAAACACCACATCAGTCTGCACCCTGTAAGGATCTTTCATTTTTCCATCTTTGTCCATTGGATCGTCCACATATATTTCATACGGTTTTCCTTTGGCAGTTTTTTTATGGCTTTTCATCCAGTCGCTGAGTGCTTCATAAGCTTGTGACAATTGATCGTAAGGGCCATAAAAATGCGCCACCACCACACTATCCACACCTATCTCTCTTACAAATACATTGGATGGTTGTTTGGCAGGTTTTTTATCAACGGGTAATCCAGTTTCAAAAAAGTAAGGTGCTTTTGAATTGTAGTACCAGGCTACCGGTTTGCCGGTTATTTTCAGTCCATTCTTTTTAATAACGGCGGCTAATTTAAAGCCCAGTATTTCTCCTAATTTTAAACCGATCCTATCTGCAACAGCAGCACTGTCTTTCATGTAAAGCACCGTATATTTTACAGATAAAGTGTCCATAATATTAATAATGGGGGGGCGCTTTGCTTCCGTTACAGGTTTTGGTGTTTCTGCTGCCGTGGTATCTTTTTTAATTTGGGGTTCTGCTTTTTTTTCTTCTGTATGGTTACTGCAGGCTGCAAAAACTGGTAACAGCAAAACAATAAACAGGTGATTTTTTTTCATACCGCTTTTTTATTTTTTTTACTTGAGGCAATGTAGCTAATTCAAATTTTATTTACAAATTAACTCATATTAAAGATACTATCCTCTGCAATAATGTCTAATAATAACTCCCAAGTGTAATAGTTTTCCAAAATTGGTAATTGTACAGTAGGTTTGCACCCCGAACTTTGCAACTATGTACAGTATTACTTATAAATTTGAACAGAAAGGGCTTAATCCTATTTCATTTACCGATGTGGAAGAAGGCCAGTCATTGCTGGAAGTGGCTTTAAAGAATGATATTAACCTTCATCATAATTGCGGCGGTGTGTGTGCCTGCAGCACCTGTCATTTGTATGTGGAGCAGGGAAATGATTTTTTAGAAGAACTGAATGACAGGGAAGAAGATTTTATTGACAGGGCGGTAAATCCCAAGATCAACAGCAGGCTGGGATGCCAGTGTGTGCTGCAAAGCGGCAGCGGCAGCATAATAGTAACATTGCCCGACCAATCACAGTTTTTGGGAGAGTAAATTCGATTTGGTAATTAACCAATTTGATGATTTGGTAATTCCTAAGGTTGTTGCATTTTTCAAATTTCAACCTACTGCTATTGTATCAAATCACCAAATCATCAAATCACCAAATCATCAAATTATCAAATCATCAAATTATCAAATCACCAAATTAATAAAATGACTTTTGAACCACCCATCCACTGGAACGATTATGAGGATATTGCCATGAAATTGTACGAACGTTTTGGCGATGATTTTAATGAAGGTAAAATTTACCGTATCCGTTTTACCGACCTTTTGAAATGGGTGCTGGAGATTCCAAATTTTGCAGGTAAGCCCGAAGAAAGTAATGAAGGCCACCTGGAAATGATACAAAGTACCTGGGTGTATGAATGGCGGGATTGCCAGAAATAAATAAAGTGAACATCGGTTCACTTTACTGAGGATGATCTTTCTTTTTTATTTACCTGCACAAAAATTATTTCAACTTTCCGGTAGCCAGCAGCAGGTGTTCCAGGTTATGCTCTTCAAAATATACTTTGCAAATAGCAGAAGATCTATTTAGCAATGCTGGTAATTTTTCCTGCTTTGTTCCCAATAACTGGTAAGCTTTTTTGTAAGCAGCGTCATCTTTTAATGCGGCGGTTTGTTGCAGTGCTTCTTTAAGTGCAATGATGTGTAAGCCGTTATCTTTTAGTTTGCCCAGGGCATCTATCATCCAGCTCAACGAATAAAAGAATTTCTTTTCCAGTATTAAAAATTGTTTGTTGTCAGCAGCATCGGGCATTTTATTGTATGGAGATGTTACAATTTCTTTGGTCTGGTATTTTTTTAAATGCGCCGGTGAGGTTTTATTTTCTGCCAATTGAATGCAGCCCTGCAATGCCTGCGGATAAATGCTTAGCCACCTTAGCTTGCGCCGCAGCTCATGCACATCTGTTTCCATATTTTCAAAGCGGTACTTTTTTGTCTTTACAAATTCAGTGATTTCATAAATAGATTTACCATAAAACTCAGCAAACATTTTCACTTCTTCATCCCCCGCAAGCCAATCGGCCTTGCTTAATTTTTTCTGCATTTTTTTTATCCTGCTGTCTTCATTTGAAAGCCATTTTTTTTCTATCAGCAGTTCGTTCAGGCTCTGTATTTTTTCCCTCGTTTGTGCCTGCAGATAATTCACAACAGCAGCAGGTATTTTTTTATTTTTTGCAAAATCCTTTGCAATGTTATCATAATAATCTATTACTCCCAGTGTGTCTTCCAGCAGTTTTAGCTGTTCTTTTATTTTGGTAAAACTTTTTTTATTATGCAGGCCTGCATAAATTTTTGCCAACCCTTCCAGCATAAATAATGCTGTACGGGCATTATTGGTGTACAACCATAAGGCAGGATTTTTTTGTTTGACGGCTTGGTTCAGCAGCAACTGCAATTTTGTAAAATAGAATTCAAATCTTTTATTGCCTGCTGTTGTTTTTTCTTTTTTCATAATCATTTATTGTAAAACTGTATTTTAAAAAATAGGTTGAAATTAAAGCAGCTATAATTCAAAAAAAGACACACTGCCACCCACCCATGTTTTGTCTTTGTTATAACGGGTGCCAATCATTTTTCCTTTGCTGAGCCTTGACAGGTTGTGAACAGCAACCGGTTTTGCCCAGCCTTTTTTCCAAAAATAAAATAAACGTATCTCTGCCTTTGCAGGCCCATCCGGAGTAACGATCACATCAGCATATTTTACTTTTCGCTGCAGTATCCAGTTTTCCGGATCTTTCACATCGTCAATATCCTGACTGGTTACATCAATCACCACGCCCATGCCTGCAAAGGAAAACAATGGTTTCAAAACATAATTTTCCAAATCGCCGGGTATCTCTTTCAGTTCATTCAGGTAAACTGTTTTTGGCACATAAGAATTGTTGATAAGGGGCAAGGTAAACTTACTGATGCGGTAAAACCAATTAGGATGAGATACCCATTCCACATCCCATGGATGGGTAAAGTCGATGATACTGCCCAAGTCTTTTTGCTGGTGAAGGTCATCAAAAATAAGGCGGTTGTAGATCCTTTTTATTTCAATTTTTTTTCCATCATTTTTATAATACAATTTATTACCTTCTCCAATTAATTTGGTAAGGCAAACTGTTTTTACACCCAACACTTTTTCGGTACAATAAAAGTCAATTCTTGTTTTTTGTTTATCAGGATAAATCTCCAGCAATATTACCTGCTCCGGTTTTTCATCTCCCACAATGATCTCTTTCAGCAGTTGTAGGTAACTGTCTTCGTGGTAATTATTAAGGTAAGCATCATGGGTGGCCGGCACATCTGCAAAGGCTCTTGTGAAATCAGTATGGTAAGCCTGAAATGCAAACAGGGTGGGGAATCCCTGCATTTCTATCAGTTGCGGTTCCAGTTCGCCATGACTGTTTTCACATACTCCAAAATCAAATACTATAAAATCGGAGTATTCATTTTCACCAGGCACCAATATATCTTTTGGTATAGACCTTTCAGTCAAAGATTTAAAGTTGGGTTGTATAATTACATCAATAATATCATCGCAGGCAGTGAGCATTTTTTGTGTAAAATCTTTCGGTACAAAAACCGGTGTTTCAGCATTTCTAAAATCAAGTGAACCGGGGTGCAGGTCTTCAATTTTTTTTAGGTAGGCCAGGTATTTTTCTTGAGTAAAATTGGCATTAAATTTTTGTCTTAATTCCTGCTGCATAATAAATTAAAATGGGATGGTTAAAATGATGCACAGACTAAAACTAATCATAATAATTTACAATTTACAAGTAGCCAATTTTAAATTTCAGGAATAAGAATTGGTGACAGCTCACAAAGAATCAGGCATGATATTTTTCGGTCAATATGAAAAAAGAAAACTGCCCTGATTGTGGATTATATTTCCACCATTTGCAGGCTTTCAATGGCTCTGTTTAAAAAGTTGGGCAGAATATGCTGATAAGTGTGCATTATTTTATCGGGATCATTCAGGTGTTCAATCATGCTGTTCCATTTGGCTACGCCATAGTTTTCAATCACCGTTTTTTTCTTTTCTTCTGTTTGCAAATGAAGGCTCATGCCCACAGCATCAGCCTCCGGGTGAAACTGTGTGCCAATCATGTAATCATTAAACCTTATTGCCATGATAGCTCTTTCCAATTCAATATGTGGCCTTTCCTTTTCAATGGCCAAAATAGAGCCCCCCATTTGTTGCAGCCGGTGGTGGTTTGGCTGTACCACCTGAAAATCCCTGCTGTCAACTGCATAAAATGGATCCCTCATATCATCAAAAACCAATTCATCTTTGCCATCATGTAAAAGGTGAACAGGGAAGACCCCGAAAGAAGTGCTTTTGCGTTTGCAAACCCTGGCCACCTCATAGTGCCGGCAGGCTAACTGAAAAGAGTGGCAGATAAAAAAAACATATTTTTTTTGTACGAAGGCCTCATTATTATTCCATTTTTCCACTTGGTGCAGCCATTGAAAATAAGCTTTCTCCCAATCGCTTCCTTCGCTGTCTAAGGGGCTACCGGGGCCACCACTGGAAATAAAAATATCGTAACTGAGATCGGGTACTTCATTTTTTTGACGTACGTCAAATTCATCCAGGATAATTTCAATATTATTGAGATCGCTAAACTGGTTTAAAATCTCTCTTAAACAACGCATACCCTGATTGGCAAAGCCCTCGTAAAGGTCCAAAATGGCCACCTTTATACTTTGTCTTTCGGTTGAATTCATACGGCAAAATTAATATTTTTTGGTTATTTCATCAGAGGATTAATATAAATAATCAAATAGAGGCTTAATAATCAATGATATTTTAATGAAATCACATTTTTTTCAAAGATTCCTAAGCATTAAGGTGTTTTGAGGGTGAATTACTAATTCTGTAAGGCTACGTTAAAATTTAATTAAAAGCACTTAATTTTAGAACTTAATATTTTACAAACCTCACCCTTTAAATACTATTATTTATAATAACCTTCTTTGGTGATTTTTTTCTGTGTTCCCCCAAAAAACATGTATAAACTATCTGACTATAAAAAACAATGAATTACAGATGAAAAAAATTGTATTTTTTTATTTTTTTATTTTTATTTCCGTAGTAACAAAAGCACAAAGCAGTTTTGTATGGAGCTGTTCAAAAGATACGGTGTTGAGTTGTTCTCAAAACTGTATTTCACTTAAAGCATTCATACCCAATTTACACAGCACTACCGATGATTATGCTGTTGGGCCTATCAATCCTCCTTCACAGGCAAATTGTTTTACTCCGGGTGTTGCCCCAGATTTACCAGGAAATCCTACTAATTTAAATGCAGATGACACTTATACCGATGTAATCAATATACCTTTTGATTTTCCTTTTTACGGTATCATATATGCCAGCCTTGTAATAAGCACTAATGGAATAATTTCTTTTGACCTAACCAACGCTACCAATTTTGCTCATTATTCTATGTTGAGTAGTGGCACTGGGTTAACAGCCAGTGGTACAGGCCCCGGGGTAGACTTACCAGACAGCAGGTATGACAGAGCTGTTATTATGGGTATTTATGAAGATATTAATCCATTTTACACCACTTCTCCCAATCAGCAAATTAAATATGATATAATTGGTGCTGCCCCTAACAGAAAATTCATACTCAGTTTTTATAAAGTACCCACTTACTTAACTGCCTGTCAAAATAAAATAAATAACAGCTACCAAATTACTTTGTATGAGGGAACAGGAATGGTAGATGTTCATGTTTTTGGAAGAGAAATTTGTACGGGATGGAACCAGGGGAGAGCAATGATAGGGATGCAAAATTTTGACAGGGACAAAGGCGTAATGCCACCCGGAAGAGCTGCATCTACCAATCCTTTGTGGGGAGGCCCTGTAATGAATGAAGCCTGGCGTTTTACTCCTAAAGGGGGGCCTTCTGCATATAAAAAAGTAGAATTACAAGATATAAATGGGAATTTTATAGCGTTGGGAGATACTGTTAGTGTGGGAGATAAATTAGAAGTAACATTCCCCAATGTATGCCCTACTGCTTCTCTTACCAAGTACGTTGTAAAATCAACTTTTTCAGATTTGCTTGATCCTTCTCTTGATGTTATTGGTACAGATACCATTAATGTTATCAAAACAGGTACACTTGCTGCTATTACAGAAAATATTACCCCAGCTCCCTGTGGTGTAAATACCACGGGAATCATTACAGTTACGGCACCAGTAGGGGCACCGGTGAAATACTCAATAGACGGAGGTGTAAGTTTTCAGTCTTCCCCTGTATTTACCAAAGCTCCGGGCACTTATACAATTATTGCAAAAGATACAGTTACGGGATGTACTAATTCAAAAGATGAAATTATTCCAACCCTCGGTACACTTACTGCTGTATCAGCCAGTACCACCAATGCTTCTTGTCCCGGGGCTTTGAACGGTACAATTACAGTGACTGCAAGCCTTGGTACACCGGGTTATACCTATGCTGTTGATACCAGTGCAAATTATCAATCTTCTAATTTGCTCGACAGCCTCGGTGAAGGCACACATACAGTATATGTAAAAGATAATGGTGGCTGTATTTTTTCATATCCCCAGGTTATAGGCAGCGATGATGGCTTTACCACCACGGCAGCTTCTGCCAATGCATCTTGTATTGGTGTTGCCAATGGTACCATTACAGTAGTTCAGCCTTCCACAGGTGCAGCGCCTTTTAATTACTCAATACCCGGCGTTATTAATACTCCACAAACCTCCACTTTGTTAGATAGCCTGGCTGCAGGATCTTATACAGTTAAGGTAGTGGATGCCGTTGGCTGCTCTTACTCTTTCCCACAAGCTGTTGTTAACAGCCCCGGTATCAATGCAACTTTTATAACAATCAATGCAGCTTGCCTTGGTGTCAGTACCGGACAAATAGTGGTAACACCAACTGCCGGTGCAGCTCCTTTCTTTTATTCAATTGATACGGGGCTGAATTACCAACCACTTGATACATTTAGAAATCTTGCTTCTGGTAATTATTCCATTCAAATAAAAGATGCTGTTGGCTGTATTTATACTTCAGCCACACAGGTTGTTAGCGACAATCCGGGTTTTACCACCACAGCTTCATCTGCTAATGCTTCCTGCCTGGGTGTATCCAATGGAAGTATTACAGTGGTGCAGCCTGCTACCGGGACGGCACCATTTTCTTATTCTATACCTGGTGTAATAAACACTCCTCAATCCTCACCACTGCTGGCTGGACTGGCCGCAACATCCTATACAGTTAAAGTAGCAGATGCAAATGGGTGTTATTACACATTCTCTCAAGCGGTGGCAAGCAATCCTGGGGTAACAGCCACCGATAGTACAATTAAATCAAATTGTGCCATTGCCACTACAGGGAAAATATTTGTAAAGACCGGTTTAGGAGTTGCTCCATTTGTATTTTCAAAAGATTCCGGAGTAATTTATCAGCCCGCCGACTCCTTTATCAATCTGGCTCCCGGCATTTATCATATCCGGGTACGGGATAATGTAGGGTGCTATTATGATTTCAATTCTACAGTTGGTATTGGTGCTGGAGTAACAGCGACCGATAGTACAGTAAAATCAAATTGCGCCATTGCCACTACAGGGAAAATATTTGTAAAGACCGGTTTAGGAGTTGCTCCATTTGTATTTTCAAAAGATTCCGGAGTAATTTATCAGCCCGCCGATTCCTTTATTAATCTTGCTCCGGGGATTTATCACATCCGGGTAAGAGATAATGTTGGATGTTATTATGATTTCAATTCTACAGTTGGTATTGGTGCTGGAGTAACAGCCATCGATAGTACAGTGAAATCAAATTGTGCCATTGCCACTACAGGAAAAATATTTGTGAAGACCGGCTTAGGTGTTGCTCCATTTGTATTTTCAAAAGATTCCGGAGTAGTTTATCAACCAGCCGATTCCTTTATTAATCTGGCTCCGGGCATTTATCATATCCGGGTAAGAGATAATGTTGGATGTAATTATGATTTCAATTCTACAGTTGGTATTGGTGCTGGAGTAACAGCCATCGATAGTACAGTGAAATCAAATTGTGCCATTGCCACTACAGGAAAAATATTTGTAAAGACCGGATTGGGCGTTGCTCCATTTGTGTTTTCAAAAGATTCCGGAGTAATTTATCAGCCAGCTGATTCTTTTCTCAACCTTGCTCCGGGGATTTATCACATCCGGGTAAGAGATATTGTTGGATGTTACTATGATTTTAATTCTACGGTTGGTATTGGAACTGGGGTAACAGCCACCGATAGTACAGTTAAATCAGCCTGTGCTGCGGTTGCTACTGGTAAAATATTTGTGAAGCCAGGTTTGGGTGTAGCCCCTTTTGTATTTTCAAAAGATTCCGGAGTCATTTATCAGCCCGCCGATTCATTTATTAATCTTGCTCCCGGCATTTATCACATCAGGGTAAGGGATGCTGTGGGTTGTTATCATGATTTTAATTCCACCGTAAGGTTTAATCCCGGCATAAATGCAAGCTTCATAAAAATAAATTCAGCCTGCCTTGGAATAAGTACCGGACAGATAGTTGTAACGCCAACTGCTGGTATTTCACCATTCAATTATTCAATTGATACCGGTAGTAATTACCAGCTGTTAGATACCTTTAAAAATCTGGCTTCCGGTAATTATTCTATTCAGATTGCAGATGCTGTTGGTTGTATTTATAATTCACCCACACAAATTGTTGGCAACGATCCGGGTGTTACAGCAAGTTACCGGTTAGTAAAATCTGCCTGTGCAGGAGCAGCTACCGGTGCAATCATTGTTACACCAAATTCAGGGACGGCCACATTCAAATATTCCATTGACGGGGGTTTAAAATATCAATACGACAGTGTGTTCCGCAATTTGCCGGCCAATGCTTACAATATACGTGTGGTAGATACTGCAGGTTGTATTTTAAATTCGCCGGTACAAAACATTGCCGATAATCCGGGAGTGCTTACCAACCCTTCCACCATTCAAAATTCTTCCTGTGCTACCATTCCTAATGGTGCTGTCACGGTAAATGTTACGGCGGGAATACTGCCATATTCTTATACGCTGATTTCAGTACCTGGTTCTGTACCACAGCCAAATAATATTTTTGCCGGCTTATTTTCCGGCAGCTATGATATTACCATTACAGACAGTGCAGGTTGTACCAAAACGATTACTTCTGTTATTGGTAATAATCCAAAAATAAAAATCGATTCTTTAAATATTGTAAGGCCTACCTGTAATGGTTTGTTGAATGGAACCATTAAAGTAAATGCTTCTCTTGGAGTAGCGCCTTATCAGTATGCAATAGATGCAGGTGCTTATACCAACAATAAAACATTTACAGGTGTTGGTGCAGGCAGCCATACTTTACATATTAGTGATGCCAATGGATGTGTCATTGATTCCATCATCACTATTACAGAACCTACCACACTTACAAATTCTCTTGTCAGTACTATAAGTTCTACCTGTTCTGGTAATCCCGATGGGGAAATTGTAGTAAGTAGTGCCGGAGGTACACAGCCATACCAATACACACTGGATGCAGCCACTAACACCGGTTACCAACCTGCTGCTGTGTTTCCTGTAATTGCAGGCAGCTACAAAGTAACTGTGCAGGATGCCAAAGCTTGTAAAACCAGTATAGATGTAACAGTAGATTCTGTGTTCACTATGTTCTTAGATCTTGGGGCAGATACTACCATTTGTGTTGGGCAAACTGTAACATTCAGGCCAAATACCAATGCACAAACTTCCGTATTTACTTATACGCCTGCAGCTACCATCAATGATGCGTCATTAAAAAATGCTGTCGCCACAGCAACTGATACTACTAAATACAAGTTGGTGGCCCAATGGGGTATTTGTAAACTTACCGACAGCATAGTTGTAAATGTATTGCACAAGCCATTGCCCAATGCAGGAGCAGATGCAGTTATTTGTTTTGATACCACCACTGTGCTAAGAGCCACTGCCAGCAACCTTTCCGGTACAGTGAATTATTTATGGAGCCCGGCAAATTTGCTGGATGGAAGAGCCGATACTACTGTTGTTATTGCCCGGCCAGATACTGCACAAACATTTTATACCGTAACTGTTACCGATAATTATGGATGTAATTTTTTTGTAACAGATCAGGTGTTGGTTACCATGCTGCCGCCAGTGTATGCTTTTGCCGGTAATGATACCAATGCAGTTATTGGTGTTCCGCATCAATTGAAAGCAACCGGTGCCGGTGTTGGAGGAACTTATCAATGGTACTATCCATCAGGAGTTAGGTTGTCTAATAATTTAATTGCTAACCCAACAGCGATGTTTGAGTTTGTACCTCAACCGGGAAGTTTCCATCCTGACACTAATTATTACACGCTCTCTTTGTTAGCCACTAACCAGGCGGGCTGCCAGCAAACCGATACGGTGAAAATTAATGTGTTCATTGGCCCTGCTTATTATTGTCCTAATGCCTTTAGTCCTAACGGGGATGGCACCAATGATATTTTCAGGGCAATACCTGTGGGTATGGCCAGTACAGAATATTTCAGGATATACAACCGCTATGGTGAACTGGTATTTGCAACCAACCAGTTTATGAAGGGCTGGGATGGAACCTTTAAAGGCAAACCGCAATTAAACGGTGCTTATATTTGGGCAATAAAAGGCAAAGACAGAAATGGAATAGTGGTGGAAAAGAAAGGCACAGTGATGTTAATTCGATAACAGGAAATTATGATAACAGTGTTCATCCCGGAGGTAAATTACTCTGGGATTTTTTATAAGAAGTTGTGCAACGCCACGGGCACTTGTGACAATGACAGGCTCTTTTTTATTTGAAACAACCTTGCGGCAATTGTGTGCAGTTATTGGTAATCGCTCTTAAAATAAACATTGAAGGTTGAACCCTCGTCAATAACGCTTTCAACTTCAATCTTACCTCCCTTATCGATTAACATTCTGTTTACAATGTATAAACCCATTCCTGTGCCTTCAACATGAGGGTTTATTCTAGAAAATTTATCAAAGATTGTTTTGTGGTATTTTTTATCAATACCCAATCCATTATCCTTGATAGAAAAAACCACATAATCCGACTGCTTTACGGTCGTTATTACTATTCTTAAAGCTTCATCAGTTTTTTTATACTTAATGGCATTACTTAGAAGATTAAAAACAATGCTCCTTAAATTTTTTCTTGAAAACATTATTTCTGATGTATTGAATTGGGTTTGTATGTCAATGCCGTTATTGTATATGTCATTTCTTAAGGCAAGTATTACATCGTGAAATACATCTTCAATATTCAACCGCTCATCTTCATTGGGTATTACCGATTCTACGTAAATATGCTCAGTAAAGTCTTTGAGTAATGTTTTCATATTGTTGGAAGCCCGAGTCAGCATTTCAATCCATGTTGTAAATTGTTCTGTATCCTTATTATCATACGCCTCCATTAACTGATCTGCAAGCAATACAATCGTTGAAAGAGGTTGCTTTATGTCGTGTGACAATGTATAGAGTAAAGTGTCATGCTCGGCATTCAATTTTTCCAGTTCGTTTAAAATAGCAATCCGTTTTGTTATATCTACAAAAGTTATGATTACACCGTTAGTTCTATTTTCCCTCCTGATGATGTAGGGCAAAATATTCATTTGGAACCACCTTTTATCCGTTGTCTGAACCTCCTTTTCAAGGATTTCACCTGTTGCAATTACTTCGTTTATATTTTCAATTAAAGTTGGATAGCGAATATTGTCTGTTACATCCTGAATGTTTTTGTTAATATCAGCATGGGTCAACATAAACTGTTTCATAGCCGGGGGCGTAAATTTCCTTAGTATAAGATTGCCGTCTACATATAATTGCGGAATAATGGTATTGGCAAAATAGTTTTCTAAGTCCTCATTCAAAATATCTAATTCTTTAACCGGCTCTTTTGGGGTAGTTTTTTCCACTATTTCTACATTTAGAATGCATCAAAAATATTTTTATCAATAGTTAAAGTTACATCCAGTTTTCGATTATAACGCTTCGCCTGTTTTTGAAAACACTAAACAGGGGAGTTCGGGATGGTGAATAGTTTTAAATTCATGACACCAACAAAGGCGAAGCTTGTCAATTTTTGATTGTATGAATTCTTCTGTATTCGTCAAATTCTACCTGTGTCATAAAGTTTGTTCCTTGTCCTAAAACAAGATACCATTTACCTTTTTGCTTGATAAATGTTTCAGCTCTAATAACTTTAAAATGAACGTCTCCTTTTGGTGAGTCAAAAACAACATCTACTGTTTTTGTTTTAATGGCAGTTGTTCCATTAAATATTCTAAGCAATTCTGTACCTGGAACTGGTGTAATTGATTTGAAACTAATACTGTCCTTTACAAAAGTTTGAAGTTCTGCCGGAATTCCAAAAGACATTTTTCCGTCTGCTCCAATACCAACATAGTCGTCATTTAAGGATAACGACTTGTCAAAACTATTTTTAATTGAATTAATAATTTTTCTGTCTTTGGGGTAATTAGCAGTGTCGTACTTGCCGAGAGGCACAGCTTGTCCAACTGTTTTTAAAGTCATAAAGACAATGAATATCAAAATCATTGTCGTTTGTGATGTCTTGTAAATTAGTTTCATTTTCTTTTTGTTATTAATTTTTGTAAAGTCGTGTCGTATTGTCGCTAACTCATAAATAAGCGAAAGTCTCTTTCCATTTCACTTTTACAAGTTGGCTTTTAAAGTTATACATAAAAAGCAATAGCAAATGCGAAAGAAGCAAACAGTGGCTTCTTTAATTACCGGCAGCTTCTACTGATGGCGCAACCTTTGGCTCTGCTCGTTGCTGGGCAAAGAGACGTGGCTGGGAAATAATTAGGAGGATAACTACGTTAGAAAGTGTACATAACAGCAAAAAAAATAAAAAAATCGTTTGGTGAAATCATAGAAAACTTGCAGCATACCTTTGTTAGCCGTAGTTCTATATGTCTAGAACAATTCTGATGTTCGCTTTAAGAGTAGAAATTTGCTGCTTATTAAGTTTTCCAAGTTTCTTTATTAATCTCTTATTGTCTATTGCCCTTATTTGGTCAACAAGAATATCGCTTAACTTTTGCAACTGGTCTTTTCTTAAATGCACTCGTAATAATTCAACGTCACTTTTAACATTTGTCGTAACTGGACATATTATAGTAGATAAATGAGTATCATTTAATAAGTCTGTTTGAATAATAACTACAGGTCTGGTTTTACCAGGTTCAGTGCCGACTGTTGGGTTTAAGTCTGCTAACCAAATGTCATATTGATTAATTTTTATCAACAAATTTTTCAAATTCAGCTAATATTTCCATTGAATCAATACTTGTTAATGTAGATTCTTTTGTCAGTTGTTTTTTCAATAGTCGCCGCTTATTAAAAAGGTTATAAATACTTACAGCCTCGTTAATGTACCTATTCCTAGCCAATTTCAGCTTTGTTGTTACTTCTTCTGTTTCATCAAAAATTTTATCGTCAAGTTTTAGAGAAAGAGTTTTCATAATTAAAATATTTGCACAAAAGTATACCTTTTTAGTATATACTCATAATTTCAATTTTTACGGAATGTTGATTGGAATTACCGCTAACGAACAGGGCTTTGTGCAGGCAGGGCATTGTTGATTGTCCTGCCCGGAACTGCTGCTCAATAATGATTTAAAAGTACAAGATAAAAACTAAAAGCTCAACAGAATTCCGTCCGCCGAAACCGCTGCTGATAGCGAATTACAGCCGAAGCTAACAACGTCCAGCCACACTTGCAGCAATACCCATGTTGTAGGCAGTTGGTTATCTTTTTCTTCTGAACGGTCCACTCACCAAATACCATAATGTTTGA
>JANLQY010000066.1:0-19414 GCA_031368105.1 Chitinophagaceae bacterium | reverse complement strand
GCCACCACTACCTTTTGCCCTGTAGCCACATTGGGTGCTCCGCATACAATTTGCAATGTTTCACCGGTACCTATATTTACTTTGGTTAAATTTAATTTATCTGCATCCGGATGCTTTTCGCATGCCAGTACTTCGCCAATCACCAGGCCCTGTAATCCGCCTTTCAGTTCTTCATATTTTTCAAGGCTTTCCACTTCCAGCCCAATGGAGGTTAATATTTTACTCAGCTTTTCCGGTTCAATTTTTTCAGGAAGGTATTCACTCAGCCAGTTGTAACTAATCGTCATTGATTGATTGCTTGTTTTTAAGAATGCTGCAAAGATAGTTATTGAGGGCTAAGGATACAATTGCCCTAAAAAGCCTGTAAACACTGGGAATAAAAACCACTACAGTTTCTCAATGAAAAAATCAAGTTGAAAATTTTTTTTTCGGGTGCAGAAAAATAGAAGTAATTAATTTTTCATGTTAATAAATTATTAACAAAACCCGTTTTATTTGAATAATGACTGTTAACAACCCTGTTGAAAGTCTGTGAATAAACTACCTTTGACTGTGGATTGGCTGTGGGTAATCAGTAAAAAAACTTGATGCCGGAGAGATGTGAATAAACAAGAAGTTTTTTGCTTCTATCTTAGCTGCCCAACAAACAAATTGGTTATTACCTAAGCGCTATTTGCTAACCATTGGAACCACCTGCCATGCTGCCTATACGCTTTCTGAGACATCAATTTCGGAATAAAACAACTCACTATACATTGTTTAACTTTTTTTAAAAATGGATTTAACTAACCTTAACAAAGACAGAAAAACCAGGAGAAAACCATCCCTTGACCTTGGAAATATGGTATTTGGAAAAGTACCCCCACAATCAAAAGACCTGGAGGAAGCTGTACTCGGCGCCATCATGCTGGAGAAAAGTGCCTTTGATACGGTGATAGAAATTTTAAAAGCTGAATGCTTTTATGTGGAAGCCAACCAACGTATTTTCAGGGCCATGACTTCGCTGGCACAAAAAAGTTTGCCGATTGATTTACTAACGGTAGTAGAAGAATTAAAATTAAAAGAAGAACTCGATATTGTTGGCGGACCGTACTATGTAAGCCGACTCACCAATGCGGTGGTTTCTTCTGCCAATATAGAAGCTCACTCAAGAATTGTTTTACAAAAATTTATTCAAAGAGAATTAATAAGAATCAGCGGTGAAATTATCGGTGATGCTTATGAAGACAGCACCGATGTATTCGACCTGCTGGATGATGCAGAAAGCAAACTGTTTGAAATTACCAATAATCACCTTCGCAAAAACTTTGATGACATTAATACGGTATTGGTAAAAACCATCCAGCGTATTGAAGATATGCGTAGTCGGGATGAAGATATTACCGGTGTAACAAGCGGTTTCCCATCATTAGATAAATTGACTTATGGCTGGCAGCCAACCGATTTGATTGTGCTGGCAGCAAGGCCATCAGTAGGTAAAACAGCATTTGCGTTGAACCTTGCCCGTAGTGCAGCTCTTCATCCCACCAAGCCAACGGCAGTTGCCTTTTTTAGTTTGGAGATGAGTGCAGGCCAATTGGTTCAACGTATCCTGAGTGCTGAAAGTGAAATATGGCTGGAGAAAATTAACCGTGGCAAACTGGAAGAACATGAAATGAAGCAACTGTATAAAAAAGGTATTGACCGCTTAAGCAATGCGCCGATTTTTATTGATGATACAGCTGCATTAAATATTTTTGAATTGAGGGCTAAATGCCGCCGCTTAAAAAACAAACACAATCTTGGTATCATCATCATAGATTACTTACAGCTGATGAGTGGTGCCGGTGATAATAAAAATGGTAACAGGGAGCAGGAGATCAGCCGTATCTCCAGGGATTTGAAAGGATTGGCAAAAGAATTACAAGTTCCAATTATTGCCCTCAGCCAGTTGAGCCGTGAAGTGGAGAAAAGAAAAGAAGGTGCTAAAATTCCGCAGCTGAGTGATCTAAGAGAATCCGGTGCCATTGAGCAGGATGCGGATATGGTAATGTTTTTATACCGTCCGGAATATTATGATATTACTGCCAATGAAATGGGTGAAAGCAACAAAGGAGAAACGTATGTGAAGATTGCAAAACACAGGAATGGCAGTCTTGATACAATCAAACTAAAGGCATTACTCCACATTCAAAAATTTGTGGAAGATAACGATGGTGGCGACTTTGGAAGCCCTGCAATACCCGGTGGCAACTTCAGGCCGGTAAGTGGTGATGAAGGTGGAGGTGCAAAATTGTACATCCAAAAAGGCAGCAAAATGAATGAAGGGAATTTTGATGATGAGGCTCCGTTTTAATGGATAATTTTAATTGATAATGGAGAATGAAGGATTAAATTTGATTCTTCATTCTCTTTTTTTTTATGGCACTACCTTTTTTTTATATTGAAGAAATTAAGAGCGTCACTTCATCTATCATTTTAAATGAAGAAACTTCTAAGCATGTAGTGCAGGTATTGAGAATGCAAAATGGCGAGGCACTACAATTAACGGATGGAAAAGGAAATTTGTTTTCAGCCGAAATAACAGACAACAACAGAAAAAGATGTTCTGTAAATATTATACAAACGATCAACCAACAACGACCAGCAACCAATGTTTCCATCGCTATTTCTCTGGTAAAAAATGCCAGCCGCTTTGAATGGTTTTTAGAGAAGGCAACAGAAATTGGTGTTACAGAAATCATTCCGCTTATTTGCACCCGAACAGAGAAACAGCATTTCCGCCACGACCGGATGAAAGGAATTTTAATCAGTGCTATGCTGCAGTCGCAGCATACATGGCTGCCGGTATTACATGACCCGGTAAAGTTTACTGATTGTGCAAACAAAGCATTGCAGCCACAAAAATTTATTGCACATTGCGAAGATGAAAATAACAAAATGCAGCTGGCTTCTCAACTGCTAAACTCCTCAACTGCTAAACTAATCTTAATAGGCCCGGAAGGCGATTTTACAAAAGAAGAAATTGACATGGCATTGAAAAACAATTTTATACCTGTTGCTTTGGGCAATACAAGATTACGGACAGAAACTGCAGCAATAGTGGCGGCCACATTACTTCGCCTCATCTGAATAATCATCGCCTTCATTTAAAACCGGTTCATTCAACCTTACCACCCTGCGTTTTTTCTGTCTTTTCATCATCAGCATATTCAGCATTTCTACACCAAAAGAAAAAGCCATGCCGAAGTAAATATAATTTTTCAGGTGCAAATGTTCGGCCGCCTCACTGTCCCAGCCTTCCATTACCAGGCTAAGGCCAATCATTACCAAAAAGGATAAAGCCAGCATTTTTAGTGTTGGATGTTTGTGTATGAAAGAAGCAATTTTAGGACTGAATAAAAACATTACGATCATCGCAATCACCACCGCAGCAATCATTATCTCCACATGCTTAGCGGTACCGCCAGCAGTGATGATACTGTCAAAAGAAAACACGGCATCTATCAGCATAATCTGCACCACCGCCTGGCTCATTGATATACCATTTCTGTTTTCCGTATTGGCGTTTGGGTCTTCACCTTCCAGCTTGCCATGTATCTCTTTCACCGATTTATAAATAAGGAACAAGCCACCGGCAAGCATTACCAGGCTGGCAAGATCAAAGCCTTTACCAGCAATACTAAATACTGCTTTTCCTTTTTGTGATAACAACCAGCCAAGCCCCATCAGCATCAGGCTTCTTGAAATCATCCCGGTTATCATCCAAGTTATTCTTGCTCGTTTTTGTTCTGCATCCGTTTTGAGGCGGTTCATGATAATGCTTACAAAAATTACATTGTCAATTCCTAAAACGATTTCTAAAATAACCAGAACAAAAAAGCTGATGATACTTTCACTGGTAAATAAATATTCCATTACACTTAATTTTGGCAAATATATTACAGTTGCAGTTGGACAAATAAAAAATCCCGCCGGTGGCGGGATTAATAGTAACTGGGCAAGTATTTATTTTGTTTCTTCAGGCTTCTTTTCATCACCCTTCAGGTCATCAATTTTATCTTCTACTTTTCCCTTTAGTTCATGTGCCTTTTCTTTAGTAGCATCCCAGGCACCTTCTGCTTTTGTTTTCATTTTATCCAAAAAACTTTTTTCTGTACCATCCGGGTTTTTATCATCACCATCCCATTCGTCAATTTTCTTTGCGGCTGTTTCTTTCAATTCGTGTGCTTTTTCTTTTGTTGCATCCCAGGCATCTTCTGCTTTGTCTTTTAAATCTTCAAACGTATCTTTCATTTTATCAAGAAAGCTTTGTTCTTTTTTTTCTTCACTCATAGTTGTAATTTTTTTTGTTATAAAATATTGTTTGGAAAATTTTCTGTGACTATAGTAAGATAGCGTAAAGTTACAAATGGTTGCAAATGTTTTTTACAATGGCCGGACCTTCATAAATAAAACCTGTCCATACCTGCACCAAAGATGCACCTGCATTGATTTTTTCTTTTGCATCTTCGGCTGTAAAAATGCCTCCGCTGGCAATGATGGGTATTTGTCCGTTGGTTTTTTGAGAAATGTAGTGAATGATTTCTGTGCTTCTTTTTTGAACTGGCAAGCCGCTTAATCCTCCTGCACCAATTGCTTCCAGTTTACTGCTTTCAGTTTTCAGTTGTTCCCTTCTAATGGTAGTGTTGGTGACAACAAGCCCATCTAGTTTTATTTCAAGAGCCAAATCAATTACATCATCAATTTGTTCTTTTGTTAAGTCGGGTGCAATTTTTAAAAGAATTGGTTTAGGTTGTGAATTATCAATTGTGAATGGTGAATGGGATCTCAAATTTTCTGCGTATTTTATTGACGATTGACCATTGACCATTGATAAATTAAGTTCCTGTAAATTGGTAAGAATTTTCCTGAGTGATTCTTTTTCCTGCAGTTCCCTTAAACCCGGAGTATTGGGGCTGCTTACATTCACCACAAAATAATCTACATAAGGGTGCAGGGCAATAAAACAAATTTCATAATCCTTCCATGCTTCTTCATTTGGGGTGATTTTGTTTTTGCCGATGTTGCCGCCTATGATTAATGGTGAATGATTAATGGTGAATGTTGAATTGCGCCACTCTTTCAATCTCTTAGCAACTATTTCTACTCCGTCATTATTAAATCCCATGCGGTTGATAAGTGCTTTATCTTTTGGCAAACGAAACAATCTTGGCTTGTCGTTACCGGCTTGTGGCTTGGGTGTTACGGTACCAATTTCTACAAAGCCAAAACCTAATGCCTTCAATTCGTTCAGGTATTTTGCATTTTTATCAAAGCCTGCGCCGAGGCCAACACGATTTGGAAATTGAATATTGAACATTGTAGTTCGACTACGCTCACTATTTTGAATATTTTTCTGGGGCTGAAACATTTTTTTGATAACCTGTTTTACAAAGGGAATGCTGCATAAAAACCGCAGGCTGTTCATAGAAAAATAATGTACCCATTCAGGATCAAAAAGAAATAAAAATTTGCGGATGATTTTATACATGTACTGCAAATATAATTGAGTTTGATTTTTTAAAAGGAACTGCTAACTTTGGTATAGAAAGTTGCATAAACAACCATTATGCACTTGCCTTAATTGTTGAAAAAAATTACTAATGTACAAGAGTGCGACGCCAATGAAGTTGGTTAAAGTGATGTTGCCGGGTACAAAAAATAAAAATCATGCAGGAAGCATACATTGTAGCAGGTTACAGAACTGCTGTTGGAAAAAGTAAAAAAGGCGGCTTTCGTTTTACAAGGCCCGACGATTTGGCCATTGATGTAATTAAGGGTTTGCTGGCCAGCGTGCCGCAACTGGATATAAAAAGAGTGGATGATGTAATTGTTGGAAACGCTGTACCTGAGGCGGAGCAAGGCTTACAGGTGGGCAGGATGATTTCTGCCAAAGCTGTGGGTATTCATGCGCCGGGCATTACCATCAACCGCTATTGTGCCAGCGGGCTGGAAAGTATTGCGATGGCGACTGCCAAAATTCGTTGTGGTATGGCCGAGTGTATTATTGCCGGCGGTGTGGAAAGTATGAGCCTGGTGCCAACAGCAGGATGGAAAACTTCTCCTTCGTATGCGATTGCTAAAGATGAACCAGATTATTATTTAAGCATGGGACTTACTGCCGAAGCGGTGGCCAAAGAATACAATGTGAGCCGTGAAGACCAGGATCTGTTTAGCTACAACAGTCATGTAAAAGCTGGTAATGCGATCAAAGAAGGTTATTTTAAAACGGGTATTTTACCGATAACAGTAGAGCAGGTTTATTTGGATGAAAAAGGGAAGAAACAAAAGAAAAATTATGTGATGGATACCGATGAAGGCGTGAGGGCTGACACTTCTGTTGATGGACTGGCAAAACTGAAACCTGCTTTTGCATTGGGAGGTTGTGTTACGGCAGGCAACAGCTCACAAACCAGTGATGGTGCAGCTTTCGTGATAGTGATGAGTGAGCGGATAGTAAATGAACTGGGGCTGAAACCAATTGCAAGACTAGTGAATTGTGCCAGTGCAGGTGTGCATCCCCGTATCATGGGTATTGGGCCGGTGGAAGCAATCCCGAAAGTTTTGCGGCAGGCAAATATGAGTATTTGTGATATTGATTTGATTGAACTGAATGAAGCTTTTGCATCGCAATCTTTGGCCGTCATCAGGCAATTAAATTTGAATGCTGCAATTGTAAATATTAATGGCGGTGCCATTGCATTGGGGCATCCGCTGGGATGTACCGGTGCCAAACTAACCATTCAGGTGGTGAATGATATGAAACGGTTGAATAAAAAATACGGCATTGTTTCGGCCTGTGTTGGTGGTGGGCAGGGCATTGCAGGGATCATTGAAAATATTGATTAACTGCTTCACCCGTTCCCTCTCCGGTGGAGAGGGAGGCCAAACAACACTTAATAATTTATCTTCAGTACTAACATATCATTTCTCTATCTCTATTATCAATAACCGACCTTGTTGTAAAAGAGTTTACTTTTACAGCCATTAAATGAACAGTTATGCAGACAGAAACGAAAAGACAAAAGCAGGTAGCAGGGTTGCTCAATGAAGAACTGAATGATATTTTTCGCCGGATGGGTCTTACGATGATGGATGGCGGAATGATCTCTATTTCAAATGTAAAAATTACGCCGGATCTTTTTGAGGCAAGAGTATATTTAAGCATGTTTCAGGTAAAAGATACCCAGGCAGTGCTGCACACATTTGAAGAAAAATACAAAGAGATAAGAAAAGAATTAGGTACCCGTGTCCGTCATCAGCTCAGAAGCATTCCGGAGTTGAAATTTTTTATTGACGATACTTTGGATTATGTTTTTAAAATGGAAGAATTGTTTGAGAAGATTAAGAAGGAAGATGATGGAAATAAGAAATAAGAAAGTTGAAATAAGGAATGAGAAAGTAAAAAACCCTTAAATCCAATAAGCCCATTGACCATTCACTATTGACTATTTACCAATGTACTTAACCTTTGCCTGGCGCTACTTTAAAGCAAAAAAAACTGCCAACGCCATCAACATTATTTCGTGGGTTACCGTGGGGGTTATTGCTTTTGCCACTGCCTGCCAGATATTGGTGCTGAGTGTTTTTAATGGTTTTGAAGATTTGGTAAAATCCCTGTACAGCTCCTTTTATACAGATCTAAAAGTATTGCCTGCAAAAGGCAAAACATTTACCCTGACTGCAGCCCAGATCAGTTTGATAAAACAGCAGACGGGAGTAAACGGTATTTCATTAATTGCAGAAGAAAAAGCATTGCTCCAAAATGGCGAACAGCAAAGTATTATTTACCTGAAAGGCGTGGATGATAATTACATCAACGTAAGTGGTGTAGCTGGGAAAACAATACAGGGCAAATACAATACCGGCACAGCTGATGAACCCGGCTTGGTGGTGGGTTATGGAATACAAAATGCCGCAGGAGTAAATGTAGATGGCGGTTTCGCCGCTTCAGTTGTCACTATCATTTTACCAAAAAAAGGAAAAATTGCTGTCAGCGATCCGATGCAATCATTGAGCGAAGGCAATGTAAAAGTTACCGGAGTTTTTTCCATCCAGCAGGATTTTGATAATAAGTATGCCATTACAAATATCAATTTTGTAAAGCAGCAAATGGGTTTTGCCGCCGATGAATACAGCGCCTGCGAAATAAAAACCAACAGTAATGCAGATGTGCCGGTCTTAAAAAAACAACTGGAAAATTTATTGGGCAACACTTATACCGTACCAACAAAATACCAGCAAAACCTAAGCTTGTACAACACCATGAAACTGGAAAAATGGGTGATCTATGCAGTGCTTACATTGATACTTTTGATAGCCGCCTTTAATATGATCAGCGCCCTTACTATGCTGGTGCTTGAAAAACAAAAAGATATCAGCATATTGCAAAGTATGGGTGCCGCCAAACCAATGATATTGAAAATATTTTTGAGTGAGGGATTGATGCTGGGGGCTATCGGCGCTGCGGCTGGTATTTTACTCGCGCTTATCATCTGCCTGCTGCAGGTAAAATATAAATTGATAAAACTACAGGGCGGCTCATTCCTAATAGATTATTTTCCTGTAAAATTTGATATTACAGATTTTATATTGGTAGCTTCTACGGCAGCAGTTATTGCCTTCCTTGCTTCTTGGTTTCCGGCACGAAAAGCGGCTAACCAAGCCATTGAGTTGCGGTGATATTGCTTTTACCTGAAACAAAAAAAGCTTCCAAAAAATTGAAAGCTTTTAATAAGTTTATAGACCCATTTTTTAGTAGTCCCCCAAAGTTTCGGGCAATTGTGCCAATGCTTTTGCCAACTGTTCATCATTGGGCGCTATGCCGTGCCACTCATGATGGCCTTCCATAAAATCAACTCCTTTGCCCATTACTGTTCTCATCAATATCACAATTGGCTTGCCTTTTCCTATAAAAGTTTTGGCATGTTGCAGGGTACTAACTACTTCATCCATATCATTGCCATTTTCAAGATGTATGACTTCCCAGCCAAATGCTGCAAACTTTCCCGGAAGGTCGCCAAGGTTCATTACCTGGGCAGTAGTACCATCAATTTGCTGTCCGTTCCAGTCAATCGCTGAAATTACATTGTCTACTTTTTTATGAGCAGCAAACATAATGGCTTCCCAGTTTTGCCCTTCATCCAGTTCACCATCGCCATGTAGTGAATAAACAATGCTGTCATCTTTGTTCAATTTTTTTGTCAACGCAGCTCCCAACGCCACACTCAACCCTTGCCCCAGCGATCCGCTTGCCACCCTTACACCAGGCAAATGTTCATGAGTGGTGGGATGCCCCTGCAAACGGGTATTCAATCTTCTGAAGCTGGCCAGTTCCTGGATAGGAAAATAACCGCTACGGGACAATACACTGTAAAACAGCGGAGAAATATGCCCGTTACTTAAAAAGAACACATCCTCTCCCACAGCATCCATATCAAAGCCAGGGTTGCGTTTCATTACTTCAAAATACAGTGCGGTCAGGTATTCTGTGCATCCCAGCGAACCACCGGGGTGTCCACTTTGCACACCATGCACCATTCTTACAATATCTCTTCGCACTTGAGTGGCGATTGCTTTTAATTCAGGCATTTTATTTTTTTTAACCGGGCAAACCTACTTCAATTAAAAGCAATTGCAAAGTATAAATTTTAAAAAAAACAGTAGATTATAATAAGAATATGTTTCTATCGTTTAATAAATCAAGCCGGCAAAAGAAATTTTCAGCGCACAAAATTTTGTTTTAAAATTTTAAAAATCGGCCTAATTTGCCTATGTTGCACCACGGATTAATGTGGTAATGTAGAAAGTACCCCCAGAGAACTACATTTTGTAAATTAACTAACTACCCCCTGGCATGGACAACATATTATTAAGTGGTGCTTTGTCTTTTTTGATTACTTTTTTTGCAATACCGGTTATTATTCAGGTGGCAAGGCAGAAAAAGATGTTTGATGAGCCAGACGAACGTAAGGTTCATAAAACAGTGATTCCAACACTCGGGGGACTGGGTATTTTTGCAGGATTTATCTTAGCTACTTTATTGGGTGTGCCGGTTGGCAGCCCCGAATTACAATATTTTGTTGCTGCTGCTATCGTGATTTTTTTCCTTGGTATTAAAGATGATATTTTGGTACTGTCTCCGGCAAAAAAATTTATAGGCCAGTTAATTGCTGCCGGTATCATTATCAAATTTGGCGGGGTTCAGCTCACCCACATGCACGGCTTTTTAGGTATCGGCCCTATTCCCCACATGGCAAGTATTGTATTTACCCTTTTCACTGTTATTGTAATTACCAATTCTTTTAACCTTATTGATGGAGTAGATGGATTGGCTGGTAGTTTAGGCTTGGTCACTTCTCTTGTATTTGGCAGTTATTTCTTTTTTGTAGGCCAGTTAATGTATGCTGTGATGGCCTTTTCACTGGCAGGCAGTTTGATTGGCTTTTTGATTTATAATTTTTCTCCGGCAAAAATTTTTATGGGTGATACCGGATCGCTGCTGATAGGATTAATAAATTCTATCATGGTAATCAAGTTTATTAATATTTCTGGCAACCCGGCCACCAGGCTTTCATTTGATGCAGCCCCGGCCATTGGTTTTGCCATTTTAATTGTTCCTTTATTTGATACACTAAGAGTTTTTAGTTTACGCATTTTAGACAGGCGTTCGCCTTTTAGCCCAGACAGAACACATGTTCACCATTTTTTATTAGACCTTGGTTTTAGTCACCGGGTGGTAGCCCTTTTATGTGTAGGGGCCAATATTGGTTTTATTGCTTTAACTGTTTCTATCAGCAACCTCGGCACTACTGCAGTAATTGGAATTTTATTATCAATCGCTATCTTTTTAATTGCAATCATTTATTACAGCCGGCCGGGCAAGAAATTTAAGACCAACAGCAATCTGCTCAATGAAGAGAAGTTAATGAAGGCCCGTAAAATACTTACCCTTTCTCCAGAAGTGGAAATTGCTGAAGCCGAATAATTTTTTTTCTTTTTAAATAACCATCCCTTATTTTCAATTCCTTCAGGTTTATTATTATCCTGTGCTTAACATTTTCTTGTGGAGTTAAATAATTTGTTTTTCAATCTTTTCTTTAGATTTGCCCCACTTAATTTTTAATACTATGTCAGAAGAATTAGCATTGATAAAAATGGATACAGAAGATACCATGAGAAAAGCCATTAATCACCTGGAAGCTGAACTGGTGAAAATACGGGCCGGCAAAGCCAATCCCAATATGCTGGATGGCATTGTTGCTGATTATTATGGATCGCCTACTCCACTTGCTCAGATTGCTAACATATCAGTATTAGATGCCCGTACTATTTCTGTACAACCATGGGAAAAAAATATGCTGCAGCCAATTGAACGGGCCATCATCGCCAGCAACATTGGTATCAACCCACAAAACGATGGCAATTTTATCCGTCTGTTTCTGCCACCACTTACCGAAGAAAGAAGAAAAGAGTTAGTAAAACGCTGTAATGGCGAAGGTGAAAATGGAAAAGTATCTATCCGCAATATCCGCCGGGATGCCATTGAACAAATAAAAAAATTACAGAAAGATGGCCTGAGTGAAGACATTGCCAAAAGTGCCGAAGCAGAAGTACAAGACCTCACCAACCGCTTCATTTTATTGGTAGAAAAACACCTGGAAGTAAAAGAAAAAGAAATAATGGCAGTATAGAAATATCAGGCTCAGGGTAAATCATCTATTTCCTCCAGTTTATTATTTGCTACTGCAAAAGCATAACAATAACTGCCATTGGTAATTACCAAGTAAGGTACCTGCAAAGAAATATTATACCGCAGTATCTGATCCAGCACTTTTTTATCAAGCACTACTGACATTTCTTTACATTCAATGATCATCCACGGCAGGTGGTTTTTGTCATATACCACTATATCAAACCGTTTCTTTATTTCTCCCAGTTCAATCTCTTTTTCCACTGCAATCAGTGATGCAGGATATTTTTTTATCAGCACTAGGTACTGCAAAAAATTTTGCCGTACCCATTCTTCCGGTGTCAGCATCACCCAGCGTTTCCGCACTTCATCAAAAATAAATTCCTTACCAGCGTCTTCTTTTATTTTGGGCTGATAAGGGGGGTATTCAATCTTAATCATGCAGCAGAAAAAAAATCTGTACTTTTATTGCCATCGTTTTTAAAAAGCGAAAGCATCTTTACAAATATTGCTGTTACAAATAAACGAACAAATCAGTAAATCAATAAACATAAAAGCATGAAGACAAAAGAAGAGATCGTATTAAACTGGCTGCCACGCTATACAGGTGAAAAATTAGAAAACTTTGGAGAGTACATACTGCTCACTAATTTCTCCAATTATGTTGACATGTTTGCCAAATGGAATAATATAAAAGTTGTAGGTAAAGACAGGCCAATGCAATGCGCCACTGCCAATAATATTACCATCATTAATTTTGGAATGGGCAGCCCGGGTGCAGCCACCATTATGGATCTGCTGAGTTCCATCCGGCCAAAGGCTGTGTTGTTTCTTGGCAAATGCGGCGGGCTGAAAAAACGCAATAAAATTGGCGATCTTATTTTACCCATTGCAGCACTTAGAGGCGAAGGTACCAGTAATGATTATTTCCCATCAGAAGTGCCGGCACTGCCTTCGTTTATGTTGCAGAAAGCCATCTCCACCACCATCAGGGATTATGAATGTGACTATTGGACCGGTACGGTATATACCACCAACCGCCGGGTATGGGAGCATGATGAAGCATTTAAAGAATACCTGCAGAAAGTGAGGGCTTATGCCATTGATATGGAGACGGCCACAATTTTCACAGTAGGTTTTTATAATAAAATTTCAACTGGGGCATTGCTGTTGGTTAGTGACAGCCCAATGGTTCCTGAAGGTGTAAAGACAGAAGCAAGTGATAAACAGGTAACCTCACTATTTGTAGAACGGCATTTAAAAATCGGCATTGATTCTTTGAAGCAGTTGATTAATGATGGGCTTACTGTAAGGCATCTGCAGTTTTAACCCCCAGCCTCCAAAGAAGTAAGGCAATAGTTTTATCAAGAAAGATTCTATTTTTTTCAATTGTATTTGATGTCATCAATATATTCTTATCAGCAACTTTTCGCCTTCACAAAAAATATTTTTCTGCAAATAGGCTGCAGCGAAGCCAATGCTGACACTGCAACCAAAGCCTTGCTGTCAGCTGATCTGAGAGGCGTAGACAGTCATGGCATTGCAAGGCTGAGTGGCTATGTACGCCTTTGGGAAGCCGGAAGAATAAATGCAAATCCAACTATTTCAATCGTACATGAAACCCCCTCCACAGCAGTAATTGATGGCGATAAAGGTTTGGGACTGGTGGTAGCTCCTGCAGCCATGCAGGTAGCGATTGACAAAGCAAAAAATGTGGGTACCGGCTGGGTGAGTGTAAAAAATAGTAATCATTTTGGCATTGCCGGTTACCATGCCATGATGGCTTTGGAACATGATATGATTGGCATTGCCATGACAAATGCTTCGGCCCTGGTAGCACCTACATTTTCAGTAGAAAAATTATTGGGCACCAATCCCATTGCCGTTACAATACCTGCAGGAAATGAACAACCATTCGTGGCAGACTTTGCCACCACCACTGCTGCCAATGGAAAACTGGAAATACTGCAAAGAAAAAATGAAGGCACACCTGATGGTTGGGTACAAACACAGGAAGGCCATCCATCCAATGATGCAAACGAATTAAAAAAAGGTGGTGCTTTGTTGCCGCTTGGCGGAGATAAAGAACATGGCAGCCACAAGGGTTACATGCTGGGTTCTATCGTTGATATTTTTTCTGCTGTATTAAGCGGCGCCAATTATGGTCCCTGGGTACCACCCTTTCCGGCTTATGTTCCCATGCCCGAAAATATGCCCGGTGAAGGTATTGGCCATTTCTTCGGTGCCATGCGTATTGATGCATTCCGCCCTGCAGAAGAATTTAAAATGAATATGGATAAATGGATACAGCGTTTCAGTTCGGCAGCCACTACAACCGGTAATACTAAAGTGATCATTCCCGGTGAGCCGGAAAGGGCGATGGAAAAAGAAAGAATGGAAAATGGGATGGAGTTAATGCAACCAGTCATTGATGATTTGAAAAATTTAAGCAATAAGTTTTTTGTAGATTTGTAATGCAATTTTATTCTTTATGCCTGAACTATTAAGAATTTTTGGATTGAAGTTCTTTTTTTACAGCAATGATCACAATCCTCCTCATGTGCATGTAAGAAATAGTGACGGTGAAGCAAGGTTCTCAATCAAGCCCGTTGGTTTAATTGAGAATAAAGGACTGAAAGCAAAAGATATATTTTTGGCAGAAGCAATTATTGAAGAAAATAAAGATATTTTTTTGAACAGATGGACAGAGTTTTTTAATAAATAGGGTATGAACTTTTTCGATTATAAAGCAGTAAAAATTTGGTTCACAGATGAAGCAATATTTGTGGAGTTAGCTGATCATAGCCAAGCTTCACTACCACTTAAACAATTCCCTTCTTTACAAAAAGCATCACTTCAACAAAAAATGAATTTTGAAATTATTGGTGGTGGATATGCTATTCACTGGCAAGAACTTGATGAGGATTTATCTGTTGCAGGCTTTTTTGAAAATAAACCCGCCATCACCACTTCTCTTAAAAAAAATCCTGTTTAATAATCTTATTCGGATTAATTTCTTTGCAGATATTCATTTGGAAAGTATTTCGCCATCTGATATTTTTGCAGCTTATCAAAAAAATCGTGTTGAATGAAAGTAATGAAGTTTGGCGGCACCAGTGTTGGTAAGCCGGAAAGAATGCATGACGTTGCAAAACTCATCACCAGTGACAATGAAGAAAAAATTGTTGTACTGTCTGCATTAAGCGGAACAACCAATGCCCTGGTGGAAATAAGTAACTCACTGTCTTCCGGTGACAGGAATACTGCAAAGCAACAGATAGCAGCTTTAGAAGAACATTATAAAATTTTCTGTGGCCAGCTGGTAGCCACACAAGCCGCATTGGATAAAGCATTGGCCATTCTGCAGGAGCATTTTGAATTTCTAAATATTATTTTAAAGATCTCTTTCAGTGAAGCATTGAACAAAGATATTTTAGCGCAGGGTGAATTGCTGAGCACAAAATTATTTTCTGTTTATTTAGAAGACCAGGGCATTGATCATTTGTTGATACCGGCGTTGGATTTTATGACAATCGACAATTATGATGAACCGCAGATAGGCAGTATCAAAGTGAAACTGGCACAAATACTCCAACGCAACAAGGATAAAAAAATATTTATCACACAGGGATATATCAGCCGGAACTCTAAAGGCGAAGTGGATAATTTAAAAAGAGGCGGAAGCGATTACAGTGCTTCCTTAATTGCCGCAGCCTGCAACGCATCCGTTTGTGAAATATGGACAGACATTGATGGCATGCACAACAACGACCCAAGGGTGGTAAAGAAAACAGTAGCCATCGAACAGTTAAGTTTTGAAGAAGCTGCAGAGCTGGCTTATTTCGGCGCCAAAATTTTGCACCCGGCAAGCATATGGCCTGCACAGTTTTACAATGTACCGGTTAAGCTGCTCAACACCATGAAGCCATCTGCCAAAGGCACCACTATTATGGAACAGGCAGGAAGTGTGGGAGTAAAAGCAGTTGCTGCAAAGGATGGTATCACCGCTATAAAAATAAAAAGCAGCCGCATGTTGCTGGCTTATGGTTTCCTTAGAAAAATATTTGAAGTGTTTGAAAAATACCGTACTTCTATTGACATGATCACTACTTCGGAAGTAGCCGTATCATTAACGATTGACAGTGACATCAACCTTCCGGAAATTATAAAAGAACTGGAACCATTTGGCACAGTAGAGTTTGACAGTAACCAAACTATTGTAAGCATTGTAGGCAACGAAATAACTGAAACAAAAGATGTGATGCAGAAATTATTTACTGCATTGGGTGATACACCGGTACGCATGGTGAGCTATGGCGGCAGCCGTCACAATATTTCTATTCTTATTCCAAGAGCATTTAAAGAAAAAACATTGCAGTCGCTGAACAAAGGATTGTTTGGGCTGGAATAATATTCAGTAATAAATTTTATCCAACCCACTTTAGCAACAGTAGTTAAAGTGGTTTTTTATTTGTGTTGTTCAGGATGCCAGCCCGGTGGGCCAAAAATATACATCAGCTTAGAACGCATATCCGGTGCATGTTTTACATCGTACAGGATATTGCGGAATTCATGCAGGATCACTTCATCCGGCCGGTCACTTTTAGGAGGTTTGGTAATGCCGTACACCACCGGCTCCTTTTCCGGGGTGAAAGTGCCGAAGAGCCTGTCCCATATAATCAGGAACATTCCCATGTTGCGGTCAATGTATTGTTCGTTCTTACCATGATGCACACGGTGATGTGATGGTGTTGCCATAAACCATTCTAAAAAACCGAGGCGTTTGATGTACTGTGTATGAATAAAAATTCCATACAATTGTGTCAAAGAAAAAACAAAGAAAATATCCAATGGCGCAAAGCCCAGCATTGCAATGGGAATGAAATATACAAAACGGTAAAACGGCTCAAATACAGAAGAACGAAAACCAACACCCAAATTAAATTCTTCAGAAGAATGATGCGTTACATGCACTGCCCAAAATAACCGCACTTTATGGTCAATTGAATGCATGGTATAAAAAGCAAGATCCTGCAATAAAAATAATGCAATCCAGTAAACAGCCGCATTTTGTATTTGAAAAATATGATGATTGAAAATAACCGTTAAGCAAAACAGCGCCAGCACCCTCATACCCAGGTCAACAAAAAGATTTACAAACATGATATAAAAATTCTGCCAGGCACCTTTTTTTGTGTAGCGGTGATTATTATGTATGGATGAAAACAATACCTCCAGCCCGATGCAAATAACATAGAGCGGTGTGGAGATAAGTAAAAGCAATGTTTCCCTGAAAGAAGAAATCATGAAAATAAAATTTATGCAAAAATAAAGCCCTGCAATTAAACTGCAGCAGTTTATTGTTATCAATTAGATTTGTGATTATTTTTTTAAATGGCATATTCACTTTTTTATGGCTTATTTACCGGCTTAATATTAAGCAGTATGCTGGGTACCGTATTTTTTTGTCTCGTACAAAACAGTATTATCAACGGATTCAAAAGTGGCATCTATGTGGCCGTTGGGGTAATTATTTCTGATATCTTACTCATTGTGCTGGGGCATTTCAGCGCCAGTTTATTTCCCACCGGAGGTATTACCGAAATGATTGTCCGCATTTGTGGTGCAGCATTTTTATTAATTATGGGCATCAGCAATCTTCGGAGTAATAAAAAAATTATGTTTCCAGCAGCAGATAATAAAACGCCATTGGTACTTGCCTCCAAGGGTTTTATGCTGAATGTTATTAACCCCGCCAATTACATGAGCTGGCTGGCCGTTGCGGCTACTTTGACAAATGTTTTACACTTCTCAACAAGCCAAACCTGGCTTTATTATACAGGTGCCTTGTGTGGTATTTTTGGTATGGAAATGCTGATCTCCTTTGGCGCCTCCTGGCTGAAAAAATATATCAGCGATAAATTTTTACACCGCCTCGATAAAATATTGGGTGTGGTATTTATTATCTTTTGCCTGCTGCTGCTAAAACCATTACTGATAAAATAAGGGTTGTTTATACCAGCAAATGCTGCTGATGTGGTAACAATACAAAGCGTTCAAAAAAATCACTGGTCTCATCAAACTTCTGCTGATCTTTTTTATTGGTAAAATATTTTGAAGGATTATTTTTCACCTTTTTATAATCCAGCAATTCCAGCGAAGTGATCTTACCGCTTTTAATTTGTGCATGCATGTAAGCAGCTTTTACCTGCAGGGCAGTTACACAAGTGTAAGGTTTTCCATTGAGTAATCCTTTGCTGATTTCTATCTTAAGCGTCATCGGCAGATGGCACCATTTAAAAATATCATACGCAATTAAATCATTCAGCGAATAAGCAATGAAATGCTTTTTGCCTGTTGCAGCAGAATGATAAATTTCCATTGGCTGTGCATTGTGTGGATGCCCTGCAATCACAATGTCAATACCTGCCGCATCGCAAATACGATGGATATTATTTACTACATGCATGCCCGGAAAAGCCTGGTAGGCACAGCCTGCATGCAAAGCAGCAACAATGATGTCAGCACCCCGTTCTCTTGCCAATGCTGCCTGCTGTATCAATAAGTTGATGTCAGGATTTGGCTGGTTCAATTCAATGTGATTGCAAAGCCAGGTTTTATCTGCCGGCAATTCTTCTTTGTTAAAAGAAAAAGTAGCAGCCAAAAAAGCTGTTTTAATTCCCCTGCGTTCAATGATAGGAAAATCATGCTGTTGCTCTTTTGATAATGCGGCTCCGCAGTAAGCAATGTTTTGTTGCTGCAACACCTGCATGGTATTCATCAATCCTTCAGTACCCATATCCAGTGAATGATTGTTGGCCACATTCAGCACATCATATCCTTTATAATTATCATTGCCGCTGAATATTTTCATCATTTCTGCATCAGCATTAAAGTACATATCATGCAGCATCACTTCGGGTGCAGCAGAAGAAGGCTTGCGAAAATCGGCCGGTGTTTCCAGGTTGGCAAACACAATGTCTGCATTAAAAAAAAAGTCGCCTGTGTGCTTCCAGATATTGGTACATATTTCCGGCTGGATACAAGTGTAAGGAATCAGATCACCACCGGCACTCAGCGTAATTGTTTCTTCAGGACTAAAGCCATCGGGTATGTTGAACTGCAAATTTTGATTGCGGAAATATTCATCCATTCCCGATCCATGCTCAGACTGTATCATGGCTTTGTAATAATACTTGTGCCCGAGGTAGCACTTTTCGGCGAAGGTCATTTTTAGTGGGTCTTCATGATGGTTGGGCAGCACAGAAGTCCATTTATCCTTACTCAGCCTTTGACGGATGCGGTAATAAAGCCGAAGGATACCCACCAGTATTTTTCCCTTCGGGCTGATGGTAATAACAGGATTATATTTTTGATAATTAACGGGTTGCATCAATGACAACAAAGGAACAGGAAACTTTTCAAAAAAATCTCAAAATAGTATAATCCCTACGCAATAATACTTTCATTGCTGCGTTTAGTAAGTGGTTTTTCATAGGATATTGGATTTAAAACGGGCAGAGATTTCCATCTCAGCCCTTTTTTATTTTAATCAATAGATATAGGCGTTTAGGTAACAATATTAATTGACTGATAATAAGCGTATTGGTTCATTTATTACCATCCTTTTTATGAGTAAATCAAAAGTCGTCCCCATATTCTGTCTTCTATTAAATCTAAAGTGATATTCATTAAGATAGC